>JAYTWN010000305.1:0-8739 GCA_043743435.1 Acidimicrobiia bacterium | reverse complement strand
GGTGGGATGTCACCGTGGTTGAGCCCCACGCCCTGCGCCTTGACGCAATGGGGAGCGAGTTGCGGGCTGCCTCGGAAAGTGCCGTTGCTCGGGGCAAATTGCTGTCTGTGGATGCGCACGTACTGCTTCGTCATATCGTTTCGGTCAGCGAGGTCGCGCAACTCGACGACGGGCTAGACCTGATCGTGGAATCAGTCCCAGAACGACTCGAGATCAAACTTGGGGTCCTGCGAGCCTGTGCGGCGAAGAACCCGCTGCTGATCGGCTCGAACACCTCTTCGATCTCCATTGATGTACTCGCCGAAGTCGTTGATGACCGGCAACGATTCTTTGGAATGCACTTCTTTAATCCGGTGTGGTCCTTAGCGCTCGTCGAACTGATCAAGGGCGCCCATACCAGCGATGAATCGCTCGCAGCGGCGCAAACGATTGTGACCGGGATTGGGAAGCAAAGCATTATGGTGGCCAATGTGCCCGGCTTTGCCACCAGCAGACTTGATCTGATCGCGTCCTTGGAGGCCATGCGCATGGTTGAATCTGGAGTTGCTTCTGCGGTTGATATTGATCGGGCGGCGGAGCTGGCGTACCGTCACCCCGTTGGTCCGTTGCGGTTGAGCGACATTGTCGGTCTTGATGTTCGATTAGACATTGCCCACCAACTTTGCGCAACGTACGGCGAACGATATGACCCTCCTCAAATCCTCATCGACTTAGTGGCTGCTGGCCATCTCGGACGCAAAACTGGTCAAGGATTCCACACGTGGCCTGAGGTGGCTGATGTGCCCTGAGTATCGATGGGTGGCCTTCAGTGCAGTAAACAAACCTTCTTGCCTCAATCGGAGTAGATGCTATGCCCACTGATGATGCCACCGAACTAATCATGCCCAGCGATTTCACCATTGCTCAAGTCATCCGAACGCAAGCGGTTCTGCGTCCAGGCGCGCCAGCCGTTACCTTTGGTGACACCACGCTGAGCTTCGCCGATGTTGACCAACGAAGCTCGCAAGCGGCAAATGCGTTCATCGCCGCAGGAGTCGGCAAGGGTGATCGGGTCGCTGTGCTGTCGAAAAATGCCCCGGTATTCTTCGAGTTGGCGTTTGCTGCCAGCAAAGCCGGAGCGATTCTTGCGGGTTTGAACTGGCGTCTCGCTCCGGTCGAAATTGAAGCGATCATGGCCGATGCTGAGCCCACCGTGGTTCTCGTGGCCAGCGAGGAACGGGCCCTACTCAGCGAAACTGCATTGGCGACGCCTGGCTTGAAGCTGGTTGTTGATCTCGAGCGTGAGTACGAGGACTGGATTTCGGGGGCCTCTGCAGATGATCCAGCGGTTGTTTCAGGTCCCCAAGACGTGGCTCTGCTGCTTTACACCTCGGGCACCACTGGGGTTCCCAAGGGTGCGCAGCTCACCAATGCCAACCTGTGGTTTGGAGAACGATTGGCCCGTGAAACCTGGGGCTTCACCGAGAACAGTGTAAATCTCGTAGGTATGCCTATGTTTCATATCGGTGGCATCGGCTATGGCATGTCGGCTCTTATCGTAGGTGGACATACAGTTCTGCTCCGAGTAGCTGACCCTGCGGTGATTATCTCGGCAATCGAAAAGCATCGAGTTACTCACGCGTTTTTTGTTCCGGCTGTGGTGCAAACAATTGTGTCCGCACCTGGTGTTGAAGATGCCGACCTTTCCAGTATGCAGTTGTTGTCCTATGGTGCCTCACCCATTGGAGACGCCGTGTTGCGGAGGGCCATCGCCGTGGTGGGTTGTGAGTTCACTCAGTCCTATGGCATGACCGAAACCGCCGGAACGATCGTGTCGCTCCCGCCCGCTGATCATCAGCCCGATAATCCGGAACGCTCAGCCTTGTTGCGCTCCTGCGGAAAGGCGCTGCCATGGATCGAACTTGCCCTGTTTGATCCAACAACGGGGGAGCGGGTACCCACAGGGACGGTTGGCGAAATTTGGGTTCGGTCGAAAATGAACATGATTGGCTATCGCAACAAGCCCGAAGAAACCGCTCGCACCATTACCCCGGACGGTTGGCTGCGAACCGGTGACGCTGCCTATGCCAACGAAGATGGCTATCTGTTCTTGTTCGATCGATTCAAAGACATGATCGTTTCCGGCGGTGAAAATATCTATCCCGCCGAGGTAGAAAACGCGCTGTATGACCATCCAGCCATTGCCGAGGTGGCAGTCATCGGTGTCCCTCACGATCGCTGGGGTGAATCGCCGAAAGCCATCGTCGTGCTGCGGCCGGCAACGACGGCCACGCCCGAGGAATTGATCGAGTTTGCTCGCACAAGGTTGGCTCGTTATAAGTGCCCATCATCGATTGATTTTGTTGCTGCACTGCCGCGAAATGCTTCAGGGAAGATCTTGAAAAAGGAACTTCGCGCACCGTTCTGGGTTGGTCTTGAACGAGCTATTTCATGAGCGGGGATTCGCCGCAAACCGACACGAATTCTGATGCCGCAGATCGCGGGCTTTTAGCGTCGGAAGCACCCGTGGTGCCTGAAGAGCGGATCAATCCCGTCTTGGCGTTGGGTGAAATGCATCCCTTTGTTGCGCTGATGAAGCGTTACGTAATCGAGTATTTGCAATGCCAAAACCCGGCCGTATGCGCGCAGATTATGGAACCGGATTACCTGCTGTACATGGGCGGATCAACCCTTGGCCCACGCGATGAGGTCTACATTCCCGCCGTGGTTCGTCAACTCGAAATGTTCCCCGGACTGGGCATGACGGTCAACGAAATCATTCTCAACGGCGACCGCCTGGCTATGCGGTTTTCTCAACACGGTGCATCGGTTCGCCACCAAGGGCGCCAAGCCGCATGGAGTGGCATTGGCTTGTATCGCTGGAATGGGGCGAAGCTCACCTCGAACTTTGCTATTGAGGATTACTACGCGCGAAAACAACAGCTCGCCGCGGGCACGTCGGCATCGGTTGAATCTCCTGCGGTGGCGCCATGGGACGCTCGGGTGCGGCGCAGTAACGCGCAAACCGAAGCCCAGATCTGTTTGTGGCTGCAAGAGGGCATGAACTTCGGTGGACACCAGGTACATGTCGACGATGAAGGCCCTCAGCCCACCAAGCTGGTGTCGGTTGTCGCCACCGTGATCGACGATGTGTTTTCTGCAGGAAACCGAGTGGCATTCGCCTGCACGCAAACCGGTTACTACCTTGGCGGTCTAGCCAAAGGCACAACGGGTTGTGAATGCACGCTTTATTCGGTTGGTTTGGTGGAAGTTGACCCTCGCGGTGTGGTGTCGGGCCGAGTGATTCGAGAACGCGCCGGACTTGAACGACAAGTTTCGGGCCAGCAGGTCTAGTTCCCACGTGCTCAACCAGCTTCGCTGAGCCCGTTTAGCCCTTGCGGTTGAAGTCGCTGCTTACCTGCACGAAAGCCATACGGATCTGCGACAACGCATCGACCAGCGTGGATTCATCGGGACCGAGTCGGCCTTTGAGCCCGTCAACCACTGCAGACATGGCATCTATGGCCAAAGTTGCGTCAGGGAAGTTCGGCGGATCGATTTGCAGGTGCACCGCAGCCAGCTGAAACAGGCCGACGACGTGGTTGGCGATAACCGCTGAGGCAGGAACTTGGGCGATCTCCGCGGTCATGGCGGCGAGCTCTTCCTGCATTGCTGCCATCTCTTCAGGGTTGGGTAGATCGTCAGGACGTTCGCCTGGAGAGCGCGGCGTTGGTGCGGCTGCTGAACTTGTCGCGACCGCAGGGGGAGTGGATGGGGTCCGCGATACTGGTCGTTCGCCGTCTGGGGTCCATAGTGAACTCATACGACCACTCTAGAAGCCCTGTGAGTGAGGAATCGCTGTCCTCGGCGAAAAGTGACCAAGTCCGCGGCCCGGGAAACCCCGGCTCAACGCCACACTGCTAGTATCTGGGCACAACTTGGTTAGAAGCGGGCTCTTAGTGAACCCCACCCAACCACCGAAGTGCCGCAACAACAGCTTACAAACTGTGACCGCAGCCTGGTGACCTGGGTCGATTGTGTTCCTCGGCCGTGTAAGCGGGCGTGGGTCGTGATGCTTTGCGCCGACCCACCAACTTATTTACCGAGGAGTGATGCCGAATAGCTACCGCCGATGAACCACGCCGCAACGAACGTATTCGTGTGCGCGAGGTACGCCTGATAGCCGCCGACGGTGCCCAGCTGGGCATTAAACCGTTGCCGGAAGCTCTGCAGTTAGCCCGTGAGGCTGAACTCGACCTGGTCGAGATCGCTCCCATGGCGAACCCGCCGGTCTGCAAGATCCTCGACTATTCGAAGTGGGTCTATGAGCAGCGCCAGCGTGACAAGGAGTCCCGCAAGAAGTCGCAAGCCGTTGTGATCAAGGAAATGAAGTACCGTCCAAAAATTGGTGGCGGCGACTTCGATACCAAGACTCGCAAGGTTGGCGAATTCCTTGAGGAAGGGCACAAGGTTAAAGTCACGATCATGTTCCGTGGTCGAGAGGTTGCCCACCCTGAGCTCGGCATGAAGATCTTGAACAAGATCGCTGAGACCATTGGTGTGGCCGCCAAGATGGAAGCCATTCCCAAGCTCGACGGTCGCAACATGGTGATGGTGCTCGCCCCCGACAAAAAGGCGCAAGTTGCTGCAGCGAAAGCTGCAAAAGCTGAAGGACGAACCGTGGTCTTGGCATCGATGCCTGATGCCGACCGTGTGCAAGTTCCGATTGCTGGTGCCGAGCCTGTCCCGGCTCCGGTCGCTGAAGCCGCGGCTATACCCGCAGCAGATTCACCCGTATCTGAATAAGTTTCCCGGTCAGCGTGTGCTTGCATGCGCAGGCCACGTCAGCCCCATCGGTCTTGTCGCTAGTAGTAGCGCTGAGTTCGATCCGAGCAACGGAGTTCTCCAATGCCAAAGATGAAGACCAACAAAGCAGCAAAAAAGCGCTTCCGCCTTACCGGTACCGGCAAGGTTATGAGCGGCCGTGCGTTCCGATACCACAAGCTTGAGCACAAGGCGTCGGTTCGTACCCGTCGCTTGGCAAAAGACTCGGTGCTGTTCCCAGCTGATGCTGCCAACGTTAAGAAGATGCTCGGGATTTAACGCAGAGAACGTGCGAGCCTCGCATGTCGGCGTTTTGTGTGCTCGAACACAAACTGGGATTCCAGAGCTGATGATGTGGGAGGGTCGCATGCGTGCGTTAGTTTCCTTTCGAGTCACCCCGTTGCCTGCTTGCAGGTGTTGGGCGTGTGTCCGGGCCGGTCTGAGCCTGCACCAATGCGGACCACTACACATTCGTTTTTCTTACCGCGGCCGCCCAGGTTTTGCGGAATTGTCGAAAGGAGCGTTCAATGACTCGTGTAAAGCGGGGCGTTCACGCCAAAAAGCATCACAAGAAGGTCCTCGAAGAAGCAAAGGGCT
This sequence comes from Acidimicrobiia bacterium, assembly GCA_043743435.1. GTDB lineage: Bacteria > Actinomycetota > Acidimicrobiia > Acidimicrobiales > JANYDT01 > JANMZO01. Next base: position 3,339 of record JAYTWN010000305.1, on the reverse strand, counting down.
ACTACGGCAACAAGAGCCGTACGTTCCGCTCAGCCAATGAGCAGGTTCAGCACTCGCTGCGTTATGCCTTCCGTGACCGCCGTGCCCGGAAGGGCGATATGCGTGCGCTTTGGATCCAGCGCATCAACGCGGCTACCCGTCTTTCGGGAATGAGCTACAGCGTCTTCATCAATGGGCTAAAGATTGCTGGCGTAGAGGTCGATCGTAAGGTGCTGGCTGACTTGGCCGTTACCGATGCAACCGCCTTTGCCGCCCTGGTGAAGGTTGCCGCCGAAGCTAAGGCAGCCTGACCAATCGCTTGGTATGTTGCTTGATTTCTTGACTGAGCGGGCGTCTTTTCCGATGTTGCCGCTCACCAAATCAAACCCTCAGATTCAACGTCTACGGCGCCTCATGGGGCGCCGTAGTTCGCGTGTGGAACAAGGTGTGTTCGTTCTCGAATCACCCAAAACGCTCGATGAAGCCCTCGATGCAGCCTGGCCGATCGAATGCATCTACGTGCTTGACGGAGCTGATCACCCGGTGCTGTACCGGGCTGGCGACGCAGGGATCCCGATAGTTCTGATTGACCAGGTTGCGCTTCATTCGGTCACAGGTACCGTTTCCCCGCAACCCATTTTGGCCACGGCGCGATTGATCGGCTCAGATCTCGATTCTCTTCGTGGGCCTTTGCAAGCTGGCGGCTTCGTGATCGTCGGCGTAGAAATACAGGATCCGGGCAACGTGGGCACCATGATCCGTACCGCCGAAGCGGCGGGGGCGTGCGGAGTGGTGTTTACCAAAGGCTCCGCCGACGTGACCAATCCCAAGGTTGTTCGTGCCGCCGCCGGTTCGCTGTTTCACCTGCCGATCGTCGTGGATTTCGACGCAACCGAGCTACTGATGCAACTCCACGAGTGGGGTGTAACTTCCTGGGCGTCGGCCGTGCTTGGCCAAGGCGTGGTGCCTTTCCATCAAGCCGATCTTCGAGGCAGCTGCGCGTTCCTGATGGGCAACGAAGCCAACGGCCTTCCTGCGTTGCTTGTTTCGGCGGCGAGTCGGTCAATCACTATTCCCATGGCCGGAAACACCGAATCGCTCAACGTAGCCATCGCTACTGGAGTCTTAGCCTTCGAAGCCGCTCGCCAACGGGTTGGGTAAGAGGGTTCACCTAAATAACCGATTCTCGCCAGGACCGAAAGATCACTTTGTTGCCTTAGCAACGGACAAAATTAACGGGGTTCAAAGGTTTTTTGAGTACAACCTGAAAGTCCTTGCCAGGGCGACTAGACCTGTTGGCCGATTGGCAGTCGATCGATGTGAGATCCGGAGTTGGCGAGTGATTCAAAAACACGTTCGGCGAAAGCTGGCTTTCGACTCTCAGAATGGCTGGAATTTGGTTGCTGGAATTGCTTTACTGCTTGATCTTGTCTCGACCGGCTTAACGTTCTTTCGGATTCGCCTGGACGGGGATCTTGCAAGAGTTGCCGGTCCAGTTGCTTCTTATAGGGCGGTTTTGCGGGACCCTTGGGGTTTCCGCGCCAGCGAGCGCGACAGGTATCCAGGGGCAGGTCGTTACATGGCCCACATCACGACACTGCTGTGGGCAGACGTTGCGGTTCCTGCGACAAAGCTGATTGTGCGCGAACCAGTTCGATCGTTGTATGTCACCCTTGCCATCACCGCCGTGGCTATTCATGTGTTATTCGTAGCAATCGGTTGTGCCTATCTCCGGCAGTTTCGAGCCATGTCGGTTCGACAGACGTTGACAAGTGCCCTCGGGCTGAGCCTGTTCATACAACTTGGGTCGCTCCACAAGTTTTTCGGAATTCTCGACTATTCCATCACCTATACCTTGGCGTATGCCTTCCCGATCCTGACACTCATGGGATTTCTCTTGCCGGTTTACCGATCGTTGCTTTCGCCCGAAGACAAGCCACCACTGTTTACCGCTGTAGGTATGATTGCGGCGGCGACGTACCTCGCCTTTAACGGACCGCTCGTGCAACCCATTGTTGTTCTGGTTGGATTGGTCCTCCTCATCGCACAGCTACAGAACCGAAAAAGACTGGTTGTTCATCTGCGCCTGCTCCCATCTTTAGTGCTGTTAGGGCTGTTCAGCATTTGGGGAATGTATGTCGCTACGTTCAACAGCGAGAGTGAGGCGCCCCCTTCGCTCGGTTTCCGATACCGGCTCCTCGGACGTGGACTGTTGGAAATCCTGGTCCGCCCTCCTTCGCCCTGGTTCATTCTTTTGGCTGGAATCTTTCTTCAGTATCACTTCGTAGTTCGTCGTCTCGGGCCGGGGGAACTTTCTCGGCTGCGGGTGCATCTCGTGACCGGTGCCTGCTTTTCGGTGCTTTGGCTCGCGCTTCTTCCGGTTGGGGGATTTCGTTCCTACCGGCCGTTGGTGCTGCGTTACGACACGCTTTTGCCCGTTACGTTGGTAGCGGTTTACCTGTTTGTTTTGACTTTTCGATTGGCCATAAGCGCAGCGCAGACAAGCCAAGTTCCGGGTCCAATTTCGGGTGTCGGGTCGGGAAGTGTGCTGGGAGTGTCGCTGTTTCAGAGGATTTGGATTGCACCGGCGTTACTTATTGCACTGATGATGGTGATTGGGAAGGACCCGGTACGACCTCTGTCGAATACGTGTGAACGACGGGCGCTGGAATCGTTACGAAATGGTGTCGGCGTTCAACTTGGTGTTTCGCGAGTGTGCACGGTTGGAACGTGGACCATAGAGGCACTTGACGATCCGGATTACCAACAAGCGCTCACTAGGTTGCTTCGCCGCTGGAAAATCATTGAACCCAATCAGATCCTCAAGTAGAAACATCCTTCTCGTGTTTGTGTTCGTTGTTCTTCCCTCTGTTTCTGCTAACGAACGCCGCCTTAACCGGTCGGAAGTTCTACGATTCCGGCGAAGACGACTTTTAACCGACTACATGAGAGCGGCGGAGGGTCCTTCCGGGGAGGCGTTGCCCGGGTTGGGGTTCTTGTTGACCTTGGGCATGCGGGACTTTGGTTTTCGCGGATGCAGGTTGATCCCGATCTTTGCCGTGTTGATGGGTTGCAAACTGGGCTGCGCTATCCCGCAAGCCATTCAGTCGTATTTGTTCACCAGCCTGCTGGTGACACCAAGCAGCTGGAAACCGATGAGAAGAAATGCGCCGTCAGTGATTCAAGTACGCAATCGAGGTCTTGGCCCCGGCAAATAGCCGAAAACCGTAATTTCTCGCGACGCTGGTGAGGGATAATTTCGGGTCCGAGTTGTTCGTTGACTTGGCGAAAATGCTGGTTGTGAGATGCAGGGACAAGATGAAAACGAATGATATGGAGCTGTTGTGAACGCTGAAGAAC
>JAYTWN010000304.1:0-8923 GCA_043743435.1 Acidimicrobiia bacterium | reverse complement strand
GGTGCATTGAACAGCTCAACGCTGGAACGCTTAGTGCCGAAGAGGCGGCTATGGCAAAGTGGTGGTGTACCGAGTTGCAGAAACGCGTGACCGACACCTGTGTGCAGCTCCACGGTGGATACGGGTACATGATGGAATACCCCATCGGTCGGGCCTACATTGACGCCCGCATCACCACGATCTATGGCGGAACTACCGAGATCATGAAGGAAATCATCGGCAAAAAGCTCGTCGGCTAGGCGGTTTGCAGCACGCAGGACCCGCTCTCAACCGTTGTTCCGTCGACGACAGAGCCCCGGTCCGCCTTGCGGTCGGAAAATAGCTCACTGGGGGGACTCGAAGCGAAGCGGAGCTGGGGCCTGCCAGCGTAAAGAATCACCCGAAGCTGTGATGGGTTGGGGTTTTGCGCTACCTTGCAGGGATGGCCGCTCCCGTTGAACAAGTTGGTGTGATCATTGCCTGCGAAGGCTGTGGTCAAGAAGTACTGCAAAAAACCATGATTCCGATGAGCGTGCTGGACAAAGTCATCACCTATCGCTGCGTGGCTTGTGCCCGCAAAGAGGTTATGACTACGGCTCCTGCGGCGTAACGAGCTACGCCCAGACGACCTCCGAAGAACCTCAGCTTTTGCGTTCAGGCGACGAAGGCCGCGGAGCCGAGTTTGGTGGCGCAACATCGCGTGAGCGAACGGATCCTGGTTCTGCTCGATCTGCCATGATCACCACGTGACCCTTGTCGGCAGCAGCTTCTGCGGCGGAATAAATTCGGTCGTTCGCTGCGTCTTCGGTGATGCGATCGGTCCAATCGAAAACACTTTCGCCCGTAGCCAGAACCGAACCAGCTTCATCACGAAGTCGGGACAGTTCGTCGGTACGGCTGAGTTTCCAAGGTCCGGCGCGGAGCGAAAAGTAGGTCGCTGCGCCAAGGGGAATGGGCAGCCAATACGCAGCAAGGCGATACGAACTCACACCATACGTAGCGGCAAGCCCGGCGCCAAGAAACGGAATGACGACGGTTTCAAACACCCCAATACCTCCAGGAGTAAGCGGAATGGCAACCGAAACGTTGGCCACGCAGAAGGCCACCAACACCAACTCTGGACGTAACGAGAGATCGAAGGCGCGGAGAAAGATCCAGAGCGCGACGGCGTCGAGGAGCCAGTTCATCAACCCCCAAAACACCAGCCGACGAAGCAGGGCACGATCCTTGGTCAACTCGGTGATGCGCTCAGCCACTCGGCGAATGAGCGCCCCGACACGGTCGGGTTTTAGGAACGAGAAATGACGGGCAAGTGAGGCCACGATGCGCTCTGCGGTGTCGGCTCCCCGGAGGAAGGCAATCACCACGGTGAAGAACGCTGCCAACACGAAAATGGCCACGAGCGCTGCAGTTACATAGCCTGGGTTGACTCCCGAGAGCGGAATCGACACCAGTAGGGCGACAAAAAGGAGCAGGTTGAGGACAACGGCAGAGCCGATTCCCGCAGCGGCAAGACCAAATCCTGCGGCGGTCGAATCAACTCCGGCCAGAATGAACAGCCGATAACCCAACGCCGGACCCGCAGCACTACCCCCAGGCACCACGTTGGTGACGGCCTTGGTCGCAAGTTGGACCCGAAACACGGTTGAGAGCTTTGGGGCGGCTCCGGCGAGGGCGGCACGGGTGAGCTGGGAGTAGGCCAGCAGTGCAGCAAGTTCGAAGGCAAGGCCGAGGAGAAGTAACCAGACATTCACGTTTTGCAGCCGGTTTACGGTCTCGCGGTTTCGAGCAATTTGTACCGGAAGCACATAAAAGAAAAAGAACACGATGACGGCAATTTTGAGCGTCCGCATCATGATTTTGCGCACCGTTGGGGTGGCCGTTTTTCCGGCGCTTCGCTCGGGTGCAGACGCGACAACGACCGACGCTTGTGCGTCGGCCGTGGTGCTCAGCGGTACCTGGTTGTCGGTCACCGCTCTCGAAATCACGCTCTGCTAATCATGTTCTGCTAGTCATGTTCTGCTAGTCATGTTCTGAAGGTCGTCCTCTAAAATCATGCGCTGAAAGTCATGCTGCGGAAGTCATGCTGCGGAAGTCATACCAGGACGTCATACCCGGACGTCATGCTGTGCGAATCACCCTTGAAGGATCGTTTAGAACCTTCGACCGAGTTGGCCCCCTACTGGGCTTTCACCGTCGCGGGGGTGGCAGCAGCCTTCACTGTGGCTTTCGTCGTGGCTTTCACTGTGGCTTTCGTCGTGGCTTTCGGGGCGCTGGCAGCCGTGGCTGGTGCAGCGGCAGCGGCGGCGTTCTTGGTCACCTGCTCAGCATCGACGACGAAAATCAGTGTCTCGTTGGGGCCGATCTTTGGTGGGCTTCCTGCGGCACCGTAGCCAAGGCTCGGTGGAATGATGATTTGGCGACGTCCGCCTTGTTTCATGCCGATAAGACCTTGATTCCATCCGTCGATCACGCCAGCGTTGCCCACGTTCTGCACGGGGAATGGGCTCTTGCCGCGGCTCCAGCTGGAGTCAAACTCTTCACCGGTTGACCAGGAGCTTCCGGCGTATTGCATACTCACATCGTCGCCTGCGGCGATTTCTGGGCCCGTTCCTACGATCAGGTCCTTGACTTCGAGCTTGGTGGGCTTGGGAGTCTTGGGGACGGTGATAACTGGTTTGGTGGCCAGCGCTGGATTCGGAGGCATGGTGACCACGGCGATGGTGGTATCGGGGGCCAGCGTGGTATCCGTGGCGCTATCGCCTGATCCAGTGCACTTGCCCGCAACCACGATGAGGGAGATCACGCCCACTATGCCAGCAACCAAAGTAAGGATGCGGTTACGTTTGGCGGTGGCTACAGCCTTGTTCTCAACAGTCTTGAGTTGTTCAACTTTGGCTTGGCGGTTGAGGTCTTGGCGCTGACGTTTCTCGTTTGTCACGGCGCAAAGGTTACTGGGGCAAAACGTGCCAAGACGGCACCTGCCATGGGTTTTTGCTGTCGCTCGGCCAGTTTTGCGCTGGAACCGCACATTTGCCGTGCCCCTGCGAAGGTTGGTGGCGTGTCACGATCTATCAATGAGCACTTTGGAGATCATCGCCCGGGCTGGGCATCCAGACTTTCTTGATCTGGACTGGGATGCTCCGCTGCGCTCGTGGACTGGCGGACGGCTCGTCGATGTGGCTCGGGGTGTGTCTCGTCATGTGGTGCGCTTTGTTGACTACGACGGCGTGGTCTATGCGGTGAAGGAAACCACTCCAGAAATGGCGAAGGGTGAGTATGCCCTACTACGGGGTTTGGCCGATCGGGGTTTGCCGGTGGTTGAGGCGGTGGGCGTGGTGTTGAGCCGAGGCCTTCGCCTGACCGGTGCCGACGATGACGGTAAGGCTGATGCTCCTCCGGCTGCTGCGTTGATCACCAAGCATTTGAGCTTTTCCATGCCGTATCGCTATTTGTTTCAGGGTCGCGGCGAGCCCAATCTCCGAACGCAGCTGCTTGACGCCCTGTCGGTGTTGTTGGTTCGGTTGCATTTGGAAGGCTTCTTTTGGGGTGACTGTTCGCTGTCCAATGCCCTGTTTCGGCGTGATGCTGGAGCGTTAACGGCCTATCTTGTTGACGCGGAAACCGGTGTTTTAAATGATCACCGGTTGTCGGTGGGTCAACGGAATCACGATCTGACTATCGCTACGGAAAACGTGGGCGGTGAGTTGTTGGATCTGGCCGCTGGTGGTCGTCTGCCTGAGGACGTAGATCCTGAGGCCATTAGTGAGGAGTTGCTGTTCCGGTATGAGCGGCTGTGGGCTGAGCTCAACGGCGAAGAAATTGTCGAGAACGGGGATCGACATCAACTCGATGCGCGTACTCGTCGGTTGAATGCGCTGGGTTTTGATATCGGTGAGTATCGAATGCGTACTTCGGCCGACGGGCGCCGGGTTTCCGTGGTGCCCCGCGTGGTTGAGGTTGGGCACCATCGACGTCGGTTGCTGCAGCTCACCGGTATTGAGGCCGACGAGAACCAGGCTCGGCGTTTGCTCAACAGTATCGAGGGTCATCGTGCGGAATTGGAGCTGGCGAAGGGTGCAACGGTTCCAGATGCCCTATTGGCCTATGACTGGCTGAACACCATCTACGCGCCAACCATCGCGGCAATCCCAGCAGATCTCCACACGCGATTGCCTGATGCGGAGGCTTTTCACCAAATCCTTGAACATCGCTGGTATTTGTCTGAGGCTGCCGGTGTCGACGTTGGCTTGGAAGCTGCGGTTCAGGCCTATTTGGCAGATATCTTGCCCTTTGCTCCAGTTGAAGAATCGATCCTTCCTAACCCGGAAGAGTCAATCGATGAGCTGGGTAACCCGGTCGACCTCGACTAGTGCAGGGAAGCGTAAATCCTTGCGTAGTGTTTTTATTACCGCTTACCAGCACCACTGCGAATTCACACCGAAATCACTACGTAATGATTTACGCACACACGCACTAATACTCTCTGCGCGCTTACTATGTTCACCGACGGGTTTGGGTCTGCGGTGAACTGCACAACTTGTGAAGTCTCAGTCCAGATCCCAACCTTTTGCCTTGTTGTTCGCCTTTGCTTTGGTGGTTGATGGTGATGCTGTTTTCGTCGTCGACTCGTTGATGTTCTCGACGGGTAAGTCCGGACTCGGGACAAATCTCGTGGAGTCCGGACTCGGGACAAATCTTGTGGCGTCATCTCCGTTGAGCGAATGATCGGTTGATGTAATAAGTACACGTATGGGTGTGGTGAGCAGAACACCAGCGATAGCCACGCCAATACCGAGTCCGATGGTGGTGGCCACGAGGAGGCGAACCAGCGCTGGGCCTCCGTCGCCAAAGGCCACCGGAAGACTGCTCTTGGACAGAACGCCAAGATCAGCCAATCCACCGACAACGGCCATCAATGCTGCGCCGAAGGTCAACAGATAAGGGGCGTCGAGGCGATTCCGTAGGGCGAGCACAATTCCGATGAGGGTGATAGCCCACGCAGCAAGCGACACAAAGCCGACAGACACCATGCGTCCAAGTGCTTCGCCAAGTGGGCCAAAGACGCCAAAGGAGATGCCCACAAGGTGCACCGCATCAGCAACGACGAGCACGATGCAAAGCGCGCAGATGATTTTCACGGCTATGCGTCGACGGGTCAGATTGTTCCTGGCCCACAGCGCGGCACCAAGCGCGGCGACGGCCAACAGACCGGCCAGCACGAAGTACGGAACAGGGCTTGGGCCAGGGATCCACCGCATTTCCGTGGTTGCGGTAACCAGCGTTGAACCGGCAAAGAACAGCACGGGAGCGGTGTCGATGATGTGCGTTTTGTTTGGGGCTTTGGCTACCGGGTCAGGAAGCTCTGCGGTCATACGATGGATGCGGTGGTCATGCCAGCGGGCGACTGGTTCAGCCGAAATCTTCTTCCATTGCGGTGGACCTTCGGGTTTGAGGCCGTCGGGAATGTTGGTCGAACCCATGCGTGAGCCGTTGAGGTATTTGGCGTTGGACTGCTGGTTCTCTTCGACGCCTTTTGGCCCGATACGCAGGTAGGGGTGATCGTCGTAATCGGGTACGATCAGCTCCGGCCCGGATTTCCAACGCAGTTCGAACCGATTTCCGGTCTCAATCACCTTCGCTTCGTAGGCCTTACTGGTTGGCGTTACCTGGAGCAGCTTGGTGCGGTAGTTCGACGCCGGCGAATTGGCGGCCGAATGCGCGTGCGCTGGGCTGCTCGTTAGCACCAGCGAAACCAGAACGAGTCCCGCTAGGGCCAATGCTCTGGTGAACAACTCACGAAACACCCCGATGGGCCCGCGTTTGTAGAAATCCTGCATCGCTGTTTGTCGTCGGGCCGTCATCAAAAGTTCCCAGATTCCTTAATGCTGACGGGCCCCATCTCCGCTCCGCAACGAGTCCCGCCAGTGAGTCCTTTCCGACCGGCAAGGCGCATCGGGGACTCCTCAAGATTCGTCCCGAGTCCGGACTCAGATTGCTGCATGGTCGTGAGGGTATTGAAGATCGCAACGGCCGTGCTCGGCCAGCCGATAGGCCACCGCTAACGATTCACGGGCCCGGGCCACGCGGGAGCGGATAGTACCAACCGGAACGTGACAGATTTCGGCCACTTCGGCGTAGCTGAGGCCAACAATTTGGGTGAGGACGAACGCTTCTTTGCGCTCGGGATCAAGCTGGTCGACGAGCCCCTGCAACGCGTAATGCTCATCGAATCGTTTGCCGTCGGCCGGATCAAAGTCTCTACAGTTCGCCAAGTCGGCCGATTGGTTGAAAGATTCATCGCTGCGAGCGGAAAGGCTCATGAATTTGCGAATGCGGTTTCGTCGGGCGTGGCGTCGCTGATGGTCGGCCACCACGTTACGGGCCACTCCAAACAGCCAGGTTCGGCCACTCGATGATCCGGTGAAGTTGGGTGCGAAGCGCCAAGCCCGGAGGAAGGTTTCTTGCGCTACATCGGCTGCTTCATCGGAACTGCTGCGGCCGAGCAGGCTTTGGATGAACCGGCCAACGTCATGCTGGGTTACACGGACGATGTCATCAAATGCGTCAAGGTCGCCAGCGCCGGCTTTCAAAAGCAGATAGGTGATATCGCTGCTCATGATCGGGCGTTGATGACTTCGTTGTACATCGCTTGGTTGCCGACGATGTGGTCGTTCATGTTGCAACCGCTCAAGGGTAATCAGCCGGGAGCTGGCCCGAGCAAGGAGTGTCGCTGCCCTGGAAATTCAGGGTTTTAACCCCCTCACGGGTCAACGCAAGCAGCGTGGGGACGGAGGTGGCCAGATTGGGCGAAAGAATGCGCATATCGGATTCAACGGTGGCTTTGGCTCGGGTGATGTTCATGGCCTCGGCTCGATGGTCGTCAAGCAGGAGAGAGCTGATCAGATGAGTGTTGAGGTGGATCCGATCCCAAAAGTACCGACTGGCTTTGGCTAGCTCTTTGCCTTCAACCAGCGTGTTCAGCGCACAAAGGTTTGGTACCAGCAACTCAGCGGAAGCTTCGTTGACGACATCATCCTCGCTTTGTGTTGAGCCTCGCTTGACCACGATTCCTGCGGCCACGGCAGCAATAATGAGCGACATAATGCCCAGGAGTATCCAGCGCACCCAGGGGGCACGCCCGGTTTGATCGTCTTGGTGTTCAGAAACCACGCCCATGATCCTTGCATGCCAACTGTGGGAAGTTCGTGAACGTATGCGGTGCCAATTGTTTCACCGTTTTAGACGCGATAACGCCGCGGGTTGGGGCCGGTTGAACCAACGATGCCTCCCCAAAATCGCTGGGGGAGACGAACCGCCGGACCCAGATTTCGGCCTCTACAGTTGCATCATGTCTTCTAGCTCGTCGCCATTTTCCTCGATTCGGGTGCACCGCGCTGTGGCCGACGCCGTGCGTGACGGGCTGCCCGTTGTGGCGCTGGAATCCACCATTTCCTCCACGCTTGGCCTGCCGGTCCCCCACAACGTCGAGGTGCTTGATCGGTGCAGCTGCATTATTCGCGCAGGCGGTGCCGTCCCTGCGCTTACGTGTGTGATTAATGGTGTGGCTCGGGTAGGTATCGACCCGGAAGAAGTGGTCCTCGTATTGGGCGGAACTCGTAAGTGCGCAGAGCGTGACCTTGCCGTAGCCGTCGCTCAACGATGGGATGTGGGCGTAACCACCGTGTCGGCGACGGTTACCTTGGCAGCCGCGGCTGGGGTGAAGGTGTTTGCTACTGGCGGCATCGGTGGGGTGCATCGCCATGATCACCTCACCGGCGATGTAAGCGCGGATCTTGGGGCGCTAGCTCGCCATTCGGTGATCACGGTAACGGCCGGGGCAAAAGCGTTCCTCGACTTGGGGAAAACTTTGGAGTACTTCGACACGTTGGGTGTGCCCGTGTTGGGTTTTGGTACCAACGATTTCCCTGCGTTTTACACCCGTTCGAGTGGGTTTCCCGTCCCCCATCGGGTGGAGACTGCCGGCGAAGTTGCCGCCATTTTTGCGGCGAGGTCAACGTTGGGAATTCCTGGTGGCGTTGTCGTGGCCAATCCAATCCCCGAGTTCGCCGCACTGCCTGCAGAAGCTCTCAACGCAGCAATAGAGACAGCCTTGGCTGAAGCGGACGCTGCGGGAATTCGAGGCGGGGCACTCACACCGTTTGTTCTTGGTCGGATGGCGGAGGCCACGGCGGGGCGCAGTATTGGGGCGAATTTGGCCTTGGCGGAGAACAATGCCCGGGTGGCGACCGATATCGCTCGGGCGGTCGCTGAAGGCCGATAGCGTGATTGGGCAAACGTTCGTTTCGCCCCTTCATTCACTCGTCTGAAGCTAGTAGCCCGCTAGATGTCACACACTCAAAGGATTGCCTCATGTCTGCCTCACCTGCCGAAGTAGCCGTACCCACTGCTGGTTATGACGCCCTTGATCAGAAGGCCGTTGATGTTGTTCGCGGTTTGTCACTCGATGCTCCTCAAGCTGCGAACAGTGGCCACTCGGGCACGGCGATGGCGTTGGCCCCGCTGATGCATGTGTTGTGGACACGAGTCATGAATCACGACGCGGAGTCGCCGGATTGGTTTGACCGTGACCGGTTTGTACTTTCCCCGGGCCATGCGTCGATTTTGTTGTACTCGACGCTGTTTTTGCAGGGTTACGGTCTTGAGCTTGATGACATCAAAAAGTTTCGCCAGTGGGGTTCGTTGACACCAGGTCATCCTGAAGTGGGCCACACGGTGGGTGTTGAAGTCACAACCGGTCCGCTGGGCCAGGGCATTGCTAATGCAGTGGGTATGGCCATTGCCGAGGCAAACCTTCGCGCTCGTATGGGTGCAGATCTTTGTGATCACCACACCTTCGCCATTGTCAGCGACGGCGATTTGATGGAAGGCATCAGCCACGAAGCAGCGTCGATGGCTGGGCATTTGGGTCTGGGCAAATTGG
>JAYTWN010000303.1:0-11592 GCA_043743435.1 Acidimicrobiia bacterium | reverse complement strand
GCATGGGGTGACCGCTCGAGCACGTGGCGCTGGCCTGGAACCGCTCGGCTCGATGCGATGTCGGTTGGGTTGCCTACGAAAGTTCATGTTGTTTCGCCGCTCTCCGCTCGCACGATTGCCGACGGCGACTACCTGCGTGCTGTGTTCGGCGCACTTTGGTTGCTGTTGCCCGCGCTTGGCCTTGGTCTTGGTGTCGCTGCGGCAAGGCAGAGCGGTGGAAGTTTCCTGCCCCCAGCGTTGGCGCTCACAGCAGCGATCATGGCTCTTGGCATTGTTGACGCCTTTGCGGGGAGTTTCGCTGCGGTCACGTTCATTTTGGTGTCGCTTGCACTTGGTGGTTTGCCAAACCTTGCGCAGGGACGAACTCTCGCTGGGTTGGTCACCTTGTGGTTCGTGCCGGTGCTGGTCGCTGCGAAGCTCAGACCGTTGCACCGGGGGCCCCTGGCGACTTGGGAAGTCCGTTGGGACCGTGCAACCGATCTGATCCTTGGCCCACTGTTTGGTATGTGGGCTGCGGAAGGAACGGTGTCTGGGCTTGCGGTTCTTTCGGGACGTGTGCTGCCGATCTCCGCCAGTTCACGGACGTTTGGCTACTTGGCGGGTGGGTTGATTTTCGTTCGTTACCTTGCCGAAGAACTAGTTGGCCGCCTCTACCCCGAACGCCTCGCGATGACCGATTGTGGGCGTCCAGCGTGGGTTGGTCGGGTGCAGCAGATCTCCTCGTTCCTAGTGCGAACGATTATTTTCACCGTCGTAACTGCATCGTTCATTCCGCTCGTCTGGCAGGCCCGCGCTGGAATTGGGTTCTTTGCATTTGGTACGATTTCTGGTTGGTCTTGGGTCACGAAGCCGATTCCAAACAGCGAAAAGATTTTCCGATTGATGCCCTTTGGTTTGCCCAGGACGCTTCTGATGTTGCTTATCGGCAAGTGGGTAGGGAGCAATCTCGTCAACTGGAACCCAGATCCAGCAAGCCGGGTGCACAACGCAACGATCTATCTGGCACTTCCGGGTCTTGCCTTCACCATCTTGGGGATGTTCGGACGTGACGGAACCCGCATGGAGCTCAAGTGGTGGCACCGATTTGTAGGTGTCGGCGTTCTTGTTGTGTTCCTCCACTTCAAGCTTGGCTGGTTCTGGTAACCGGTAGATCTGGCGCGGCCCGAAGCGTGTCTACCAACTCATCCATCACAAGTTGACTCAATACGATTCTGTTCGTCTCTTTGTCGAACGAGCGCGGTCGGCCCGGCCGTCGTTTGCACCCAACCACCAAAACGGCCCCGCCGTTGCCGAGATCTGTCATCGACTCAGGAACCAATAGCCAACCATCCCAATCACACGCAGGAAATCCACCGACGGCCAACCAGGAACCAATCGGCGACTGCTCAAGCTCGACGTTCGCCTGCCACCTCATGCCCTGATGGTCTTTACAGGGAATTACCGTTTCACGATGGTCTTCGATCGCGGCGATGGTTTCATCGCGCCACGTGGTGACTCATCAAGCAGCGCAAGCTAGTGAACGAGGACGTTGGTACGACTGGTACCGATCCGATGTTGCCCGCGTCGATCGAACGTCTGAGTTCCAGCGTTGAGTATGGAGTTCAGATTGCTGCTGTTCAGTGCGCGGGCATTGAGAAGGTGAGCACTTTAGTGGCGCGGATACGAGCGTAAACGGGGCCGGAGTTAAGGAAGTCCTCCCATTCCGCACCGTATCGAGGGGTATACATGCTCAGCAACGTTTCGCGGAAGCGTTGTTGTTCAGGGGCGGCAACGTCGATTGGTTCTGCGGTGCCGTGGAGGGTTACCGATGTGTCGTTAAGCACGTGCAGAACCATACGAGAGCATGTGCCTTGCTACTCGGGTTAGTGCAATTCGTTGGCAGACTGGAGACATGGCGCCGTCAACTGTTAACGAGTCGGTTCGGCACGCACCGGAACCGTCTGAGATTCCTCCCATCGACGGTGCCCGTGGCCCGGTGCTGGTTTGGCGGTTTGATCAGCCTCTTCGATCGATTAGCTCGGCCATTGTTGGTGGTGGAATCGGGAGCTGTCACTGGCTTCTCAATATGACCGTTGATCCCCTTTACTCCCGTTTCGATCCCGAGGTGCACATTGCGGAGGTTGCGAGCCTGCTCGGTCTCGAAAAAAATGGCCTTGGGTTGCTCACGGCGGTGGATGTACGTATGCATACGATTGGACGATCGGATGGGGTAGTGGTTTGTTCGACGGTTGGGGTGCGTCGCCCGGTCTGGGCCTTTGATCCTCATGAGACTTTGCCGAAACGGGAGATGTGGGCGGGGTCTGACGGTAGAACTGGAATTACCCCCGGAACGATCAACTTGGTGTGTTTTGTGGAACAGCGCCTCAGTGATGCCGCGCTGGTGAACGGAGTTGCCACGATTACCGAGGCCAAAACGCAAGCCCTGAGTGATCAAGGTATCGCAGGGACGGGCACGGCAAGTGACGCGGTGTGCGTGTTGTGTCCGCCGGATGGAACTGAAGAGATCTTCGGTGGTCCTCGTTCGTACTGGGGAGCGCGACTTGCTGCGGCCACGTATGCATCGGTTGTTGCCGGTATCGACGCTCAGCGCGAAGTTGATGGTACGCACGCATGAGATCGGATGTAGTCGCTCGATCTTTCGCCGTTGCTGTTGGGTTTGGCATCGACCGGGTGTTCGGCGAGCCGCCGGTTCGGGTCCATCCCGTTGTTGGGTTCGGTTCGTTGATGAAGCGAGTGGAGACACTGATTTACGCTGATACGCGAAGTGCCGGAACGGTGATGTGCGTTGCTGGTGCGGGCGTGGGTTTTGGTGTTGGGGTTCTGGGAACTCGGATGCTTGGGCCCCACCTGGCAACCGCCTTGGCCGTGGCGACCTCAGCGGCAGGAAGGATGTTGGCCGACGAAGCCCTGTTCGTAGGCTCTGCGTTGGAGCGCGACGATCTGCCCATGGCCAGGGACCGAGTGATTTCCTTGGTAGGCCGTTCAACGACCGCTCTCGATGAAGCAGAAATTTCACGAGCGGTGATTGAGTCGTTGGCCGAAAATACCGTTGATGCGGTGATTTCCTCGCTGGTGTGGGCCACCATTGGTGGCGCGCCAGCAGTATTGGCTCATCGTTGCATCAATACCCTCGATGCAATGGTTGGACATCATTCGCCGCGGTATGAGAATTTCGGGTGGGCGAGTGCTCGGCTAGATGACGTCGTCAATTGGATTCCCGCTCGGGTGGCAGCGTTTACGGTCGCAGTAGTTCACCCGGCGAAGGCACGAACGATCTGGGATACTGTGCGTCGCGATGCCGGGCAGCATCCCTCGCCGAATGGGGGAGTGATCGAGGCGGCGTTTGCTGGCGCACTCGATGTTCAGCTTGGGGGAACGAATCGTTACGGCGACCGCGTAGAGGAACGCGGGGTCCTCGGTGATGGCCGTGTTGGCGATGTTGCGGACATTTCCCGAGCGGTGACGCTTTCTCGGAGGATTAGTTTATTATGTACACTTATTGTTCCTGTACTCGTTGGCGTGGCTAAATCAGTTCTTTCCGGCCGATTGCGCCACCGGATTATCGAAAAGTGAGCGGCACTACTGGCCCGTTGCGGGCACCCGATGGTCTGGGCGAATCTGAAATCCTGACGGAACACGCCCATTCCTTGCTTCGCGCCTGGGCCCTTGATCCGGATACCCCGATCTCTTTGCTTAACGTTTCGGAGAACACAACGTTTGGCGTCGGAGATGATTTGGTTCTGCGTATCCATCGCGATGGTTACTCATCGTTCAATGAAATTGCTTCGGAACTTGCTTGGTTGAGCGCAGTTCGAAACGACACTGGGCTGGCTACTCCTCAGATCGTGTCTTCTAAATCCGGTGAACAGATCGTGCAATCTCGGGTTGAGGCTCTGCGGTCTGATAGATTCGCTGTGATGTTTCGTCGGTTGCCAGGCCAAGAACCCGAAGAAGCCAACCTTGCGACCCTGTTCGAACCGCTTGGTGCGATTACCGCCCGACTCCATCAGCACGCTCGAAATTGGAAGCGACCACGTGGTTTTTCGCGTCGAGTGTGGGACGTGGCGCATTCGATTGGCGAACTAGGGCATTGGGGACAGTGGCGAAGTGGACTGGGAGTCGGGCCGGATGAACGTGAAGTACTCGCTCGCTTGGCGGAACGAATCACCGAGCGCCTTGTTGCGTTCGGCTCTGGGCCAGAACGCTTTGGCCTTATTCATGCCGACTTGCGACTGGCCAATTTGCTGCTGACCAACGAGGGGGATATCTCGCTGCTCGATTTCGATGACAGCGGATTTTCCTGGTTTGGTTACGACCTCGGCTCCTCGTTGTCGTTCATCGAAGACCACCCCAATCGTGAAGAGCTGATCGATTCGTGGTGTAGCGGATATCGAACTGTCGCCTCGCTCGAAGCCGAAGTAGTACGCGAGCTGATGACCTTTGTCATGCTGCGTCGCCTGATCTTGACGGCGTGGTTCGGCACGCACTCCGATATTGAGCTGGCCCACACCGTCGGGCAAACGTTTGCGAAAGGTACCTGCGAACTGGCTGAGGAGTACTTCAGCGCTTCAGCGTGAAAACGGTTTGTGTTCCGCTTGTTGTTCCCGGTGGAGCACCTGTGGACTCATCTTTATCGATTTTTACTTGCGGGCACAGTTGAATCTTGCTGGGATGGTTGACGCATTGTGATTATTAACGCAACGGTGCAAGGGTAGTGAACCAAAAGAAAGGCACGCCATGAGCACACCAGTACGTCTTGGAATTCGACCTGATGCCAGTACCGCCTATGACTGGCCGGTGTTGCTTGAGCGGCTTAATGCGGCCCTGCGGCTTCGTACTACACCGATTGGTATGAAGATGTTTGCGAGCGCTGGCGAGATGGAAGCCATTCCAAAAATTCGCAGGCCTTCTGCCATTCATACGACTGATCAAATCGTTGGTCAGGCGGCTCGGTTGGGTTGGACGGTAGGAATCACCGTCGATGATCTTGTCGGCCCTCAATGTTCAACGGTGCTTGGGCTTAGCCCCCGGAGCGATACATGGTTAAGTGGCGACAAAATGAACGGCGTGTGGTTTTCGTCGATTGAAGATGCTGCTGCCCATCAAGAAGCGCTCGATTGCGTGCCGTTTGGCCGATACGAAGCCATGGCGGTTTCGCCGTTGGCCAGCGGACGCCTGAACCCTCCGGACATTTGCTTGATCTACGCCACGCCGGCGCAAATGATTTTGCTGATCAACGGTTTGCAGTGGAGCGGTTTTCGCAAACTTGAATGGGGCTGCGTTGGTGAATCCTCGTGTGCGGATTCGTGGGGCAGGGCCTTGTCGACGGGGGAGCCCAGCCTCTCAATTCCCTGTTTTGCGGAGCGTCGCTACGGTGGAGTCATGGAAGATGAACTGCTCATGGCTATGCCTCCGAAGTTCCTTCCCGGTGCGCTTGCCGGGTTGGAAGCACTGGCACGAAACGGTCTGCGTTATCCAATTCCTCCCTACGGTGTCCAAAACGATGCATCCGCCGGACTCGGTCGCAGCTACTCCGCGAAAGCTTGACCGCAGCAAGAAAAGCACAGGAAGCGCTGTGCTTCATCAAAACACACCTCCACGGTGGCAACTATTCGTTGAGGAGGTCGAGAACGGCTTGGCCATAACGGGCCAATTTGTTTTCGCCGATGCCGCTCACTTGGCCGAGTTCTTCGAGTGTGGCTGGTTCTTTCATGGCGATCTCGCGCATGGTGGCATCGTTGAACACCACGTAGGCAGGCACGCCCTGTTCTTTGGCCGTTGCCCCGCGCCAGGCGCGGAGGCGTTCGAACAAACCTGTAGCCGACGGTGGAAGATCGACAGCGGTGACCTTCGGCGCTCGAGCTGATGAGCCAGCTGGGCGAGGGGCTTTGTCTTGCTCGCGGCGCATCAGTACTTCACGCGTTTTCATCAGCACCTCGCCGCTCGTGGGGGTGAGCGAGAGGGTTCCGTAGTCACCTTCAACGGCCAACAAACCCTGAGCAAGAAGCTGACGAACCACCCCACGCCACTCCGGATCTTTCAGCTCGGTACCAATGCCGAAGACCTTGAGTTCGTCATGCTTCTGCTGGATCACTTTATCTGTGCGCTTACCAAGCAAGATGTCAATGATCTGCCCGGCACCGAACTTCTGATTTCGTTCACGAGCCAGGCGCGAAACCGTCGACAGAAGTTTCTGTGCCGGAACCGTGCCATCCCAGCGTTGCGGTGGGTTGATACACGTATCGCAATTGCCACAGGGTTCACTGCGTTGGCCGAAGTAATCAAGCAGCTGCACTCTTCGACAACTTACGGTTTCACACAGTGCCAACATGGCATCGAGATGAGCCGACAGCCTTCGGCGATGGGCCAGATCACCCTCAGAGGAATCGATCATTTTGCGCTGCTGCACCACGTCGGCCAGGCCGTAGGCCAGCCATGCCGTTGAGGGTGCGCCATCGCGACCGGCGCGTCCGGTTTCCTGGTAGTAACCCTCGACGGATTTTGGAAGATCGAGATGGGCGACAAAGCGAACATCGGGCTTGTCGATGCCCATGCCAAAGGCGATAGTGGCCACCACGATTAGGCCGTCCTCGCGAAGAAACCGTGATTGATTCTTTGCCCGCAACTTCGCATCAAGCCCGGCGTGATACGGGACGGCAGGAATGCCATTGTCACAGAGGAACTCTGCGGTTTTTTCAACGGACGCCCTGGACAGGCAGTACACAATTCCGGCGTCACCTTGGTGTTCGGTGCGCAGGAAATTCAGGAGCTGCTTGCTCGGACTGTCTTTGCCGATAATGCGGTATTGGATGTTGGGGCGATCGAAACTGGCCACAAAATGCCGGGCTGACTCGAGCTGTAAACGCGACACAATCTCGGCATGCGTGGCCGCGGTTGCTGTTGCGGTCAATGCAATTCGAGGCACCAATGGGAAACGCTGATGCAGCATCGAGAGTGCCAAATAGTCCGGACGAAAATCGTGACCCCACTGAGAAACGCAGTGCGCTTCATCGATAGCGAACAACGAAATCTTGCCGCGTTCCAACAACCGAACCGTTGATTCAACACCGAGCCGCTCCGGGGCAAGATACAAAAGATCCAATTGACCAGAAACGTAAGCACGCTCTACTTCTTGGCGTTGCTCAAAGCTCTGGGTGGAATTGAGAAACCCCGCTCGAACGCCGAGGTTTTGCAACGCATCCACTTGATCCTGCATCAGGGCAATCAGGGGGGAAATGACCACCCCAACACCATCGCGAACTAGGGCTGGAACCTGGAAACAAAGCGACTTCCCGCCACCCGTAGGCATCAGAACTAACGCGTCACCACCGTCGATCACGTGGTTGACGATGGCTTCTTGCTCACCTCGAAACGAGGAATACCCAAACACTCGCTGAAGAACCTCGCCTGCGGGGGTTTTGGGTGCTTTGGATCGAGGGGTTGCCACTGATGAATCCTACGAGGCATTGCCGCAAGTTCCAGGGAACGGCGGGGCATGGCAGTGCATGAGCGGGTGGCAGGTTCTACGCGTCGGTAAGCTCTGAGGGTCGTGGTCAACCCTCTCGCTCATCTCAGCCCATACGACGACCTGGTCGAAGCGTTGCGCTCAGCAGGCGTTGAGCGAGCTTCTTTCGTTTCCGTAGCCCTCGCACGGCAATCTGTGGCTTTTGCACATGAGAAGGGCTCTTGGGTGATCACAGGGGTGGATCCCATCGAGACCGTTGCTGCGCTTGAGAAGGCGGTTCGTCCTCGGTGGGTTTGGTGGACAAGCGAGACCTGGCAACCCGTACTGGCGTCGGGGCGACGAGTGGCGATGTGCTGGGATTTGGCGGCGGTGCACCGTTTGCTGTTTGGTGGTTGGAGGGCAGGGCCGGCCCAGGTGTGGGCAGTGCTGCATGCGATCCCGGTTGGCACCATCCCGGCTATGGGTCAAATGGGTTTGCTCGATGTGGTTGGCGATGAAGGTGCCGACCCAGAAAACCCCGTTCGCCCTGATGGTCACCTTCGTCCGGAATGGACCGACGGTGCCTGGGACACCTCCCCGGAACGCCTGGCAACCTGGGCGCAGATTCAGCTCGAAGCGTGTGCACTACAACGCGCGCATATCGCTTCACTTCCCGGAATTCATGGTGCTGAAGGAACGGCTCGATCGGAATCGGCCGCCGAGTTGCTTTGCCGAGAACTGGAATTCGACGGGCTTCCGGTCGATGTCGGGATAGCTACGGGGATCATTTCCGAATCGGTGGGTCCCCGTCCGCGAAACGATACCGAACAAGCCCAGAGCAGGGAACGGCGAGACGATGTGGTGCTCTCCCTGGCCAGGTCTCGGGCTGGCATGGATCTTCGTAATCCGGCCCACGTGAAGGCCATGTTGGCTGGTGTTGGCATTGATGTGAGCAACACCCGCAAGTGGAAGCTCGAACCGTTTCGCCATGTCCACCCGTTCGTCGATGCATTGTTGACGTGGCGTAAAGCCGAGCGCATCGGCACAACGTATGGGTACGGATGGTTAGATGAACACGTGGGGGCCGACGGTCGACTGCGTGGTAGCTGGACAAGTTGCGACGGCGCTGCAGGCCGCATGACCGCCCAAGCCGGGCTTCATAACCTCCCGGCGGAAATGCGGCCCGCGGTGATCGCCGAACCAGGGTTTGTATTTGTCCACGCCGATCTCGGGCAAATCGAACCACGGGTGCTGGCCGCCGTTTCCGGAGACATCGCCCTGGCCGAAGCAACCGCAGCGGACGATCTCTATGCCCCGGTAGCTGCACGATTGGGAGTGGAAAGGCCGGTGGCCAAAATCGCCGTGTTGGCAGCGATGTACGGCCAAACCTCGGGTGCCGCAGGGGAGGCCTTGCGGGGCATGGAACACAATTATCCCATCGCCATGCAGTTTCTTCGTGATGCCGACGCCAACGGCCAAGCGGCGCACGATGTTCGAACCTATGGTGGACGCCTCGTCAAAATGTCCTCGGCCGATGCAGAGGGCTCTGGAATCCTGTCTCGCCCTGTCGCTGAAAATCTGCGGGCACAGCCAGAAGATCGTAGTGTTTCGGCATCTCGAGGAAGGTATGCGCGCAATGCAGTTATCCAAGGTGCCGCCGCTGAGCTCTTTAAAGCTTGGGCGGTGACCATCCGAGGAAGACTCTCACCGTTCGGCGGCCAAATCGTGCTGTGTCTCCATGACGAACTTTTGATCCACGTCCCGAAAGAACACGGCGCGGCAGTGGCACAACTTCTTGAACAAGCCCTACCTCAAGCTGCCAAACGGTGGATGCCCAACAGTTCGGTTCGTTACGTGGCCAAAGCCAACCTCATCCAGTGTTGGTCTGAGGCTAAGGGATAGCTCTATGCCACCGCCACGAGCGGGCGAATAGTGCGAGTTGGGTTCTCCGACGCCTGGATGCGAAGGTCATCACGCTCGTGATTGTAATAAGCGCGCAGAACAGCGAGCTCATCGGGCTTGATGGCCATCTGCACAATGCGGTCATCTACGAAACGAACGGCCAGGGTCAAACGACCTCCACGAGGACGATCAGCGACATGCATCGCCGAAACCAGGCTCGGCTCGTCGATAGCGGCAAGCATTGGGCTGTTCGTTCGCGACAGGCTCTTACCAATCGAAATCAGCGGTAGGGCTGCCAAAATCAGCAGGAAGCCCATTCCGACCAAAGCAACGGTTGTTGAGCCTTTGAGGGTCAAACCAAAAATCCCGAGAACGGCGCCAGCGGTGAGAAGAAGGCCACTTTTCTGGGCCAGGCGAAGACCGGTGCGGATCACAATCTTGCGACAATGCTTCTGATCGTCGTTTCGTCCAGAATCCGGCGAGCCGAAGTGGGAACCGTTGGATGACGGAGTGATGGTGGGTAGGGCCGGAGAACTGACCGATGTCATGCACTCATCTTCGACACATTCGCAACCAGACTTGAACACGGAATTTTCTGGAACCCAAAGAACGGTCCCGGTGGGTAAGAACAGCGCAGCAAAAGTAAGAAGTGCGCGAGTTCCTGGCGCTTTGTTCTTTCGGTGAACAAAGCGCAGCGTACGGTGATAGCTATGACCACAAGCGATGCAGCCCCCCGCATCCTTTTTGCCGAAGACGATCCTGGGGTTCGAGAAGCTCTCGCCCGGGCCTTACGGTTTGAAGGATACGAGGTGCAAACAGTCTCCGATGGTGGAGAAGCACTCGAATCTGTGGGCCAGAATCCGCCGGATCTCCTGGTGCTCGATGTCATGATGCCCTTCGTCGACGGTCTTTCGGTCTGTCGGAGGGTCCGAGAAAAACATCGTCGGCTGCCTATTCTCATGCTCACCGCCCGACATGAAATCAGCGATCGTGTCGCTGGGCTTGATGCTGGTGCCGACGACTATCTCGCAAAACCCTTCGCCCTCGATGAGCTGCTTGCCCGGATCAGAGCCCTGCTTCGGCGCACCATGGCCTCGGGAAACGAACAGTCAATCTCTGCCGTCGGCCTGTTTCTTGACCCGGCCCGACGCGTTGCCACTCGCGACGGGGTAGACCTCGATCTCACCAAAACCGAGTTTGACCTCCTCGATTTGTTGATGTCCAATGCCGGAATCGTGCTGTCCCGTGAGGTCCTCTACGAACGGATTTGGGGCTTCGATTTCGAAACATCGTCCAAATCACTCGACGTGTACATTGGCTACCTGCGCCGGAAAACCGAAGAAAGCAATACCTCCCGGCTCATCCATACCGTTCGCGGCGTGGGTTACGTCCTGCGGGCCAGCTGAAAAGCATTTATGAAACTTCGCACCGGATTTGCCCTCACCACAGCCCTGGTTGGGGCCACCGTGGCCTTGGCTGCTGCCGTGGGCGGACAGGTTGTGGTGGCGCATCAGTTACGTTCGGAAATTGACCGGAGCCTAACTCGCCGAAGCGTTCCCGATGGCGGACTGAATGGACCCGGGCCCGGTCTAACACCAGGACTTGATGGGCTTCGGGTAGGCGGACGCAACCCGGCGACCGTCATCACCAACACCACCGAAAGTACCAACAGCACCGTTGTGACCGACGGAACTGAGGGGGCGTCCGGCGTCGGTCGGGGTCGGCGGCGAGGGGACGAAGGGGCGCGAGTAGGACCGAACGGACGTGCGTTGACGCCAGCGGAACTGCAAACGCTGTCTCTGAACCGTCGTTGTCTCAGCGGACGTCGGGGCGATGCGGTGATCCTCGTGCAACTCATCGCCGTTGATGGCACCGTTGAGCCCTGCCTCTCGGGGCAACAATTCCCGGTAGACGCCCAAGATAAAGCGCTGGCCCAAGCCCCTACAAGCCGTGGCCCTCGGAACAACCTGCGGCTGCGAACCGTAACCGTTGCTGGGGATCGTTTCCGTATGGCCACCATTTCCGGGCCCCTTGGCGCCACCCAGTGGGTCCATGAACTGGCAGGTGAATCGGCCGTGTTGCGTCGTCTGCGCTGGCAGTTTCTCCTCCTGGGTGTAGGTGCGACGCTCTTGGCTGCGCTAGCCGGTTGGCTGCTCGGAGCCCGATTTCTCCGCCCCATCCATAAGCTCCGCTCGGCCACCGACCGTATCGCTGCCACGCAAAATCTCTCAGAACCCGTCGACGCC
>JAYTWN010000302.1:0-3106 GCA_043743435.1 Acidimicrobiia bacterium | reverse complement strand
TCGCCCCCCGCTGCTTCCGTAAATTTCTCTACTTCCGCGATCTCCACCAAGAACTCCGACCTGTTCGACCGCTTCACTGCCCTCACCTTTGATGACGTTGTCGTCGTCCCCGGATATTCCGAAGTCCTTCCCGCCGATGTTGACACTTCGGTGGTCATCGCTCGCGACATCAAACTTTCCATCCCGGTGATCTCCGCGGCCATGGACCGGGTAACCGAGTCTCGTATGGCTATCGGCCTGGCCCGCGAAGGTGGCATTGGCGTGATCCATCGCAACCTCTCCCAAGAAGATCAGGCGTCTGAAGTTGTGCGAGTGAAGCGCAGCCAATCGGGCATGATTACCGATCCAGTCACCCTCGGCCCCAATGCCACGGTGGCTGAAGCGGAAGGTCTCATGGCCCACTATCGCTTTAGTGGCGTACCCATCACCCATCCCGACGGGACTCTGGTCGGTATCATCACCAACCGCGATATTCGCTTCATGGAACCCGGTGATGCTCTGCGCTCGGTGAGTGACTTTATGACGTCGGATCGTTTAGTTACCGCCAAGACGGGAACCACACTCGAAGAGGCCAAAGAACTACTACGTGCGCATAGAATTGAAAAACTGCCACTGGTTGATGACCGCGGACACCTCACCGGTTTGATCACCGTGAAGGACTTGGCCAAGCATCGCGACCATCCATTTGCGTCCCTGGATAGTCGTGGGCGTCTCCGAGTTGCCGGTGCGGTTGGCGTTGGTCCCGATGTTGAAGCGCGAGTGCAGGCCCTCGTGACTGCTGGAGTCGATGCGGTTGCTATCGATACTGCACACGGACATTCTAAGGGCGTGGTTGATACCATCACCATGATTCGTAGTGGTTGGCCCGATCTCGCCATTCTTGCTGGGAACGTCGTCACCGCCGATGGTGTTGAAGCGCTGGCGAAAGCGGGAGCCGATGCCATCAAGGTCGGTGTAGGTGCCGGTTCGATTTGCACCACCCGCGTCGTTGCCGGGGCCGGAATGCCGCAACTTTCCGCCATCTACGAAGCATCAAAAGCCACCCGCCGCTTAGGAATCACCCTGATCGGCGACGGTGGCATTACCTACTCTGGCGACGTGGTCAAGGCCGTAGCCGCCGGGGCGGACATGGTCATGCTCGGCTCGATGCTGGCCGGCACCGATGAGGCACCTGGTGCTTTCGAATTGTTCGAAGGTCGTCGGTACAAGAGCTACCGGGGCATGGGTTCCATCGGGGCACTTGAAGGCCGCGCTGCCGATCGGTACGCCAGTGGTCAGGGTTCGGTTGAGAATGCCGCCGCTGCCGCTGGGACAGGAAAGCTGGTTCCCGAAGGTGTTGAGGGCCGTGTGGCCTATGCCGGGGCGCTGCACGATGTGATTGGCCAAATTGTTGGCGGCCTCCGCAGCGGTATGGGTTACGCCGGAGCGGCGAACCTCAACGATTTGCGCAATGCTCGTCTTATGCGTGTTACTGCTGCTGGTCGAGCCGAGAGCCATCCTCACGATGTGCAGATCACCAAGGAAGCCCCGAACTACAGCCGAAGTTCATCATGAGTTCTGCATCTGAGCCTTTGGTTGGCGTGATCATGGGTTCGATTTCGGATTGGTCGGTTATGGAACACGCGTCGTTGGTGCTCAGCGAATTGGGTATCGCTCATGAAACCAAGATCGTCAGCGCGCATAGAACCCCATCCGTGATGGCTGAATACGCCGCCACCGCTGCATCCCGGGGCCTGCGAGCCATCATCGCCGGGGCCGGTGGAGCAGCGCATCTACCTGGCATGGTCGCCGCCCAAACACTGGTTCCTGTACTTGGCGTCCCCGTTCCCGCCACGGCCCTTCAAGGCGTAGATGCGCTGCATTCGATTGTGCAGATGCCTGCCGGTGTCCCCGTCGCCACCTTCGCTATCGGCAAGCCCGGCGCCATCAACGCTGCCCTTTTCGCTGCTGCACTCCTCGCCGCCAACGATCCAGAGTTATCTGCGCGCTTAGCAACTCGTCGCGTCGATTCTGCCGCCGCCGCCCTCGCTGCTGAATCCCAACTCCCCTTTGCTGGATAGCGCGATGGAGTTGGCTCTGCCGCAAGGCGCAACGGTAGGCATTCTCGGCGGTGGCCAGTTAGGCATGATGCTGGCCGAATCGGCAAAACGCCACGGCTACCGAACCATCGTCCGCACCGACGATGCCCCCAGTGGCCCGGCCAGCCAAATCGCCGATGCCGAAATCTGCGCACCCTATGACGACGTGGACGCCAATCAGCGCTTCATTTCCCAAGTCGATGTAGTCACGGCAGAGTTCGAAAACCTGCCCGAATCGCTGCTGGTTTGGATCGCTACCCGCAAACCCATGCGACCCAACCCGCAAGCCATCGTGACCTGCCAACACCGACAGCGCGAAAAGGAATTCCTGGCGGCCAACGCTCTGCCCCACGCCGCATTTCGGGTGATCACCTCGGCTGCCGATTGCGTTGACGCCTTAGGAGAACTCGGACCCAAAGTAATCCTGAAGTCGGCAGCATTCGGCTACGACGGCCGCGAGCAAATCCGTCTCGATGCCAACGATCCAACCCGCGCCAACGCATCACAGGCGTGGACCGCGTTGGATGTGCCAGCTGCCGTTATGGAACAGTTCGTCCCCTTCGTAAGCGAACTTTCTATCGTTGGAGCCCGAAGCCAACGGGGTTCGTGGGTAGCCTTTCCGCCCAATGCCAACGTGCACGTTAACGGGATCCTCGACACCACCACCGCACCGGCCGATGTCAGCCCAAGCGTGGCGCAACACGCCGAAGCAATCGCCCGCACCATCGCCGACAAGCTGGACTACATCGGCACCCTTGCCGTGGAATTCTTCGTCCTCGCCGATGAATCCTTGGTGGTCAACGAGATCGCCCCACGACCCCACAATTCCGGCCACCACACCATCGACTCATGCACATCAAGCCAATTTGATCTCCAACTCCGAGCCACTGTCGGCCTAGACCTTGGCGACGTTACCCAGCACTCCCCCGCCGTAATGCAAAACCTCCTCGGCGACCTCTGGTCCAACGGCGAACCCGACTGGGCCACGATGATCGCACAACCCGGCGCCCATCTCCACCTGTACGGAA
>JAYTWN010000301.1:0-10206 GCA_043743435.1 Acidimicrobiia bacterium | reverse complement strand
CGACGACCGCCACCCGGGGCACCTCACGTTGACGTTCTTGTCCTGTCACGGCCCAAAAGAATCGCGAGGCCGCATTCGGCGACGTAAGCACCACCCAGTCGTATGTATGCAGAGTATCTACCGCCGCATAAAGAGCCAACCCCTCGTCGGACGGATCGGCAATGGTGATGAGTGGAACCTCAATCACCGTGGCACCCAAAGCCTCCAACCGTTCCTTCAACGGCCCCGCCTGGTCCGCGGCTCTGGTGACCGCCACTGTCCGCCCAGACAGAACTTGTTCCGGACGAGGTCCCTGATCCGGCTCATCGGTTGGAAAGGAAACCATGGTGGGGCTCGAAGCCGAGCGGAGATAGGGCCCGCCAGCAATGAGAAGTTCATCATCGGACTCTACTGACGGAGGCACACCACAACCGTAGTGGCCCCTCGGTGACTGGCGGCAGAAGCTCTCTGCTCCGGCTTGGCGGTTGGTGAACAGGAGCCGTCCACCGGGTTGACGAGGTCGGCCCGGCATTTGATAGGGCGCAAGGTGCAAGGTGCAAGGTGCAAGGTGCAAGGTGCAAGGTGCAAGGTGCAAGGTGCAAGGTGCGGGGTACCAGGTGCCAGGTCAAGAACGTTGCAGCTGAAGAGGCGCTCAAGGCTGAACGTTCGACCGCCGATATCCAAGAGGTGGCAATGACGGGAATCCAACTGGAAAGAAGCCAGCGCCTCAAGCAACTCGCAACGTGGTTGCCTTCGCTGGCCATTCTCGCTCTCTTTGGCGTAGCGGGCCGTTGGGTATTCTGGGTTGCTGACGATTTTTGCCGGGCCGTACAACGTCAAAATCTCGGTTTCCTCGGCATGCAGTTGCACGAGTACCGAACCTGGGCCGGTCGCTACACCTCGAGTGCGCTCATTGGTTTCGCGGTGAAGTTTGGCGAGACCAGTGCTCATATTGCACCCGCTGTACTCGCTGGACTCTGCCTGGCCCTCTGCACGATTGCCGCTCTGCGAATACCGGCATCAATCGTGCCCAAACGGTACGCCCCAATCGTCGGCGCGTTGGGCTGCCTGGGCTTGTTTGGTTTGTTTGAGAACTTTGGTCAGTCGGTGTTGTGGTTAACCGGGGGCCTCACCTATTTCGCTCCATACCTACTCATCGGCGCGGCGTTGTTGTGCGCTTTTGCGCAAACACGCCATCACCGTGTCGCAACAGCGGCTCTCGCAGCAGCCCCGATCCTGACGTTCTTTGCTGTTGGATGCAGCGAAGTAGTCGGGGCAACCATCGTCGGAGGATTGATCGTTGCTTGCCTGTTCGGTACCGACAGGCTGCGAAAACGGCTGTGGCCAAGCACACTGGCCTCGCTGATCGGTTTTGCCATCATGGCTGCTTCACCCGGCAACGCCTTTCGACGATCCATAAACCCGCATCTTCCCATTCGAGAACTACCCCTGTCCGCCGTCGGTGAAACGTTCCGACTTGTGGTTTGGCTCATCTCGCACCGAGCACTCCTTGTCGGCGTGGCACTATTCGCCGGCACGCTGCTACGTCCGGACTCGGGACAAATCTTGAAGATTCTCAACCTTGGGCTTCGTCGCGGGATTGAACTGGCGGGACTCTGCATGTTCATTGGAGTGCCTTACGGTGCAGTTCTCCTCGGCTATGTCAGCGCCGGGCAGGGTCTGACCCCGCGGGCGCGTATCTCAGCAATCGTTCCGATGATGCTGGGCATCGTTTTGCTCTCCTGGTCTGCCAACAGTCGATGGACACAACGCAAGACACAATCGGAGAGAAAACAGAAAACGGGACCGAATAGGTTGGAAGGCCCCATCACTCGCTCCACGGCGTTTTTACTCTGTGCGCTTTCCATAGTCGCCGGAGCTTTCCAAGCAGTTGTTCCCGCTGCGGTTGCCACTCGAAACGTTTCGGGAGTTGCGAGGGCCTCACTACAGAAGCTCGATCGAAACTCGGGGACGACAACCGCCGTTGGTCAAGTTGGACCAGGAACGATATGGGGACTGGCAAACTTCAGCGGTGATGGTGACTGGGTGCTCCCGTGCGTAGAGAGCTACTACAACGTCCGGGGCGCATACTCCGTGATCGAACCTAGCGAATAGCCCGAAGGAGTTCGGCGGCACCTTGGGACAACACGGAGTTGGCCACTTCGGCGCCAAGAACTGCAACGTCTTCGCCGAAGGCTTCTGCTCGCACGATGGTGATGCCGTCGGCGGAAGCAACCAGCGCACGAACTCGATAACCGCCAGCCAAAACGGGTTCGGCAAGACAGGCAACCGGAAGATCACAACCGGCGCCCAACATGGAGAGGAAGGTTCGCTCCGCAGTCACACACGCCCATGACTCGGGATCGTTAATGGCGGCGAGGGCAGAAATGGTGGCTTCGTCGTCGGAGCGGCATTCAACCGCTAGAGCGCCCTGGCCAATCATGGGAAGCATCAGCGAAACCGGCAACACCTCAACGGTTTGTTCGTGCACCAGATCCGTCCACAATCCCAACCGATGCAGAGGGACGTGGGCCAACACGATGGCATCGAACTGGGATAGCTTACTAATACGTGTACCTACATTTCCCCGAACTTCGGCGAACTGCAGATCCGGGCGCAATGCTGCCAGCTGAGCGCGGCGGCGAACCGATCCAGTACCGACCACCGCACCTTCACGAAGTCCGTCAAGGGTGGAGCCGATCAACACATCACGCACATCACCACGCGACGGGATAGCCGCAATTACTAAGCCATCGGCAGTAACCGAAGCCAAATCCTTGGCAGAGTGCACAGCGATCTCCGCACGACCCTCAAGCACCGCAGCCTGTACTTCCTTCGAAAACACACCCTGGCCGCCCAGCGAGTGCAGTGGGGTTCCAAGCGCTTGTGTGCGGTCCCCCAACGTGTCCACAAACAACGGGTCAATCGTGGCATCACTATGTGCACGTAGTAACTCAGCAACGTGGTCGGTTTGCCAACGGGCCAACGGCGAAGAACGGGTAGCGGCGCGAATCACAACATCACTCTTCTCAACAACGGCAACAGCAGCAATGGCAGGGGCAACAACGGGCAAAAGTCGACGAGAAAATCAGTCGCCGAGGCTGAACAGCGTGCGAACTGCGTCGGCCATACGTTGACCCTTCACGGTCCCTGCGTGTGCCTTCAAACCAACGGTGGGCTCATGCAACAACTTGGCCACCAGTTGCTTCGTGAGCAGTTCCACCGCTTCACGTTGTACTTCGGAAAGACCAGCCAATCGAGCATCAAAGCGAGCAAGCTCTTCAAGGCGGACCTGATCACCATGGGCACGCAATGCCGTAACCACCGGAGCAACTTGGCGGGCCGAGGCTCCAGCAAGATAGCGATCAACCTCTTCGTTCACAATGACGCGAACGGCATCAATTTCATTGCGTCGACCTTGGAGCCCTTGCTCTACGAACGAGCGAATAGCCACCATGTCCAGCAACGTGACGCCTTCAATGGTTGCTGCAGTCGGATCCACATCGCGCGGAAGAGCCGTGTCCACAATCAGCAACGAGCGCCCACCACGAGCTTCCATGACCGCAACAACATCATCAAACCCAAGCACAACGGATTCCGAAGACGTAGCGGTGAGCAAAACGTCGACTTGAGAAAGCGCGGTTGGCAACTCATCAAGCGGAACGGCAATGCCACCGATTTGGCGGGCCAGCGCTGCCGCTTTTTGCCGAGTGCGATTCGCCACCAGCACCTGATCCACGCCGGCATGACGCAACGCGTTGACCATGCTTACGCCGATCTCGCCCGTCCCCAAAACAAGCACCGAACGATCCGTCAACGAACCCAGGCGATCGGCAGCCAACTCAACGGCAGCATGAGAAACCGACGCGGTGCCCCGAGCGATACCCGTTTCGGTACGTGAACGTTTGCCGGTTTCCAGCGCAGAACGAAACAACGATGACAGATGTGGGCCAACCGTTCCCGCGGCCTGTGCTGCTTCAAACGCCGTGCGAATCTGGCCAAGAATTTCCGTCTCGCCAACCACCGCGGAATCGAGTCCGGCGGAAACGGTGAAGAGATGCCGGGCAGCACCGTCGTCATAGGCGGTGCTCATGTGCGGAGCGAAATGGCCAAGATCGAGACCAGAAAGCTCGGTGAAAAACGTGTTGATTTCGGCGAGCGCCCCGTGGAAGGTTTCGCACACCGCATAGACCTCGGTGCGGTTACATGTGGAAAGCACGGCAACTTCGGCGATGTGGGAACCCGAATGCAAGGCATGAAGAGTTTTTGGGAGACCGGCGGCGGGAACCGTCATGCGTTCCAAAACCTCGATGGGCACCGTTTTGTGATTCAACCCAACAACAACTACCGACATAAGAAAGCCTGTACCGAGCTGGCGGGCCCCATCTCCGCTGCACTTCGAGTCCCACCAGTAGGTTCATTTCCAACCGGCAAGCCGGATTGGGAACCTGCCCCGGGGATGGCCGAAACAAGGGCGGGACTCACAAGCATCAATTCTGGTTCATTTCCGGGACTGCACCAAACGAGATCGCTCCCCAAAGCCGTGATCACTGACACATGCCCCGCACCTGCATCAAACGCTGCCGGGCCGACTCCGTCACCCGGACAGTCGGTACTCTCAACCGACCGGCAAGCCGGACCGGGAGCACCTGCATCAAACGCTGCCGGGCCGACTCCGTCACCCGGACAGTCGGTACTCTCAACCGACCGGCAAACCGGATCGCGCTAGTCATCACGCGCCCCTGCCCGCGCCGATGAACCGGCCGATGCCGCAGCAGCTGGCCTAGGAACCCCGTCTGCCACGGAAACTGACGGTACAACTGCCACTGTCGGGATCGGCTCGTCGTCCCGATGATGCTGGTAGAAGCTCAAAATCTGCAGCTCAACGGCCAGGTCCACTCGACGAACCGCAACCGAATCCGGCACGTTGATCACCGACGGTGAGAAGTTCAAGATGGAGGCGATTCCCGCTTCCACCATTTGGTCGGCCACCGTCTGCGCAGCATGGCCGGGGGTGGCGATAATTCCGATGGCCACAGCGTGTTTTTGCACGATTTCGCTGAGCTCACCGGTAGGCCGCACCTTTAAATTGCCCACTTCGAGGCCGGTTTTCTTCGGGTCAGCGTCGAGCAGCGCGGCAATCCGGAAGCCACGGGCCGAGAAGCCGCCGTAGGAAGCCAGAGCCTGCCCCAAATTTCCAATGCCGACGATCACTACCGGCAGTTCTCGCTAAGCCCAAGTTCGCGGCCGATCTGGCGGAGGAGGTTGTCAACGTCGTACCCCACGCCGCGGGTGCCATAGGTCCCGATGAACGACAGATCTTTACGTACCTTGGCGGCATTTACCCCGGTCAGATCGGCCAACGTGTCGGAGGAAACCGTCGCCGATTTCGATTTGGCCAGCTCAAGCAGTGCCCGGTGATAGAGCGGCAGACGCGCCACGGTGGCGTCGGGGATCTTCCGCACCACTTTGTTCACGAACCCACCGTAGGCGCTTGTGCACTTTTTCACAAGCGTCTCATCGCTTCCTCACGGAACCGTGCCACCAAGCTCGCTGGGTCAGCCGATCAGCGCAAACCACCCGATCTGACCACCCGGTCCTCACTTTGGGGGGTTGGGGTGGTCAGACGGGGTGGTTTTTGGGGCGTCTGCGGAATGCGCCCGAGCAAATCAACGTCCAAAAGATGCGCAAAGCTGTGAGTTCCCATGTCGCCCGCCCTTCCAACAGCCACACACACCAGAATCCTGATCTCATGCTGACGACGGCCCTGGCCATTGGCGCCATGCTCACGGCTGCGGCATTCAGTGGCTTAGTCCTGGAGCGCTACTTGTTGAAGCGTCGTCCGCAAGATTTGGCGTGGTGCATATCCCTTGCGTTGTTTGCCCTCGGTGCTGGTTCGTTGGCCTGGGGTTCGGCGACCGGCTGGAATTCACCGTCGTTCCGGCTCTATTACGCCTGCGGGGCCATCGTGAACGTGCCGTTCCTTGCCGCCGGGCAGCTGTATCTACTGGTGAAGCGCCACACTGCCGACCGCATTTTTCGAGTCATTTGTTTGCTCGGCACCTTTGCTTTTGGCCTGGTCTTCGCCGAACCGTTCCGCAGTGCGCTTCCCGCCGAGGGCATTCCGCAAGGCAAGCTGATCTTCGGCCCCGGCCCCCGCATCATGGCCGCCGTTGGCTCCGGAGTAAGCGCGCTGGTGGTGTTCGTTGGGACCATCCTCGGCGCCGTCAACCTCTTTAAGGCCCGCCGAATCTCCAAAGCACAACACTCCCGCTTGAAAGCTGTCAACCCTTTACCGACGGATCCTCAACCGGTTTCTGTCGCACAACCGATTCGGCGAGTCGTCGGCTTAGGTCTTTTGTCCTTGGGAGTGGTTATCCTCAGTCTCAGCGGCACCCTCAACGCCCGCTTCGGCGAAATGCGCGCCTTCTCCATCACCCTGGTTCTCGGCGTTGTCACACTGTTCGCCGGCTTCGTACTTTCCAGCAGCTAAGCCACCACTTCACCTTTCGTTTGCTTCGGCGACTGGGCTGGCCACCCAAGGGCAATTTTCGAATCCCACCGTAGGTGCTTGTGCACTTTTTCGCTAGCGGTTCATTGCTTCCTCATCATCCACCACGCGTTCACTTCTAAAACCTGCGCAAAAGAGCCCTTCGACTCAATGGTTGCAGTTCACGGCAACCGCAAGAGCGGAGCACGCCTGAAGCCACTTGTGGGGCGAAAGGGTGGTTATGAAATCGACCAGGGCGAAGCGACTAACAAGTTCAGGCGTATCAAGGTTCATGACGCAACTCCTTTCGAGCCCGTCTTCGAGGCCGAACAACACCTCGGAGGGCAAACTACGAATGTTCGTCGTAGCCGGTGCCGCCGCCTGCGAAACTTAAGTGAGTCTGCAAAGTATCTGTAGGGCACCGTCACCGAGTGTCAGGGAAACGCAACTGCCGACTTGCATGAATAAGCGCCCCTTTGGCGGTATCGCAGGCAAAACAGCGAGCGCCGCAAGCCCCCAAAGCAAATGAACCCGGAGGGGTCAGCGACCACCTGAGAAAAACAACTTTCTGGTCACAAATATTCGGGAAGTGTTTTCCGTCTCGCAAAGGTAAAGGTCGAAGGGTTCGTTCGAGTTTGAACTCCCTAAAGAGGTCCCCAAGTGAAACGAAACAGTTTTTTCACCACAGGGAAACGGCAAAAAATTTTGGCGTTGAAAGGCATCCATACAACTTGAAAATTTCCCAAACGAATCCCTCCGCACTTCGAGGTCAACGAAGGATCGTCTTATATATTCGATACTTTCGATTCAATTCAGCAAACTCGGCCGAGGGCACTTTACTGATTGCACAGCGGGGTCCAATTGCGGTTCCTGATGGTGAGTTCGATACTCTCGCTATCCGGGTTTCCCAATTCAAAGAGGTCCCGAGTGCTTGATTCCAGAGACGGGCCTCTAAGGTACCTCCGTTTTTCCAGTTCAGTTTTGGATAGTGCACCTTAAGGATTCTGTCTTCGACGCACGAACTCAAGCTCAAGGTGAGCACACATGCGAGCACTAACGAAGCGAAGGGTGCCCGGGACATGTCATCCTATTCTAGCGGCCCGGGAGGTAGGAAACAGCCCCTCCATGTGCCTCTAATATTAAATGCTTTTGCTGTACCCACTCGGTTCAGCCTCGCCATTTCTTCATTGTATAAGCCAATTGGAGGAATGACCACAAAACGAAGGACGCTGCCAGCGGTACGTCAATCCGCCGAGTGTTTCCATCTCGTAAGGTTAAATGCCGAGCGAATTGTTCGAGTTTGAGCTGAGAATTTGCGTCATCTTGTGTTCAGACCGGCAGACCAATTGGCTCAACTTGAGCGGAGAACCATATCTCGCGTGACGAAGACCGCCGTCCCTCCCTCAGCGGGACAGGTCCATACTTCGACGTACGGGTCCCACAGCAGCGGTCTACCTGGTAGACCCCGGATGGAGTGCTGCGTAGGTGGAGAGTTCAAACAAATTTCGGGGAAGTTTCCGATACCTGAAAAATTCCGGTAGCAGCCAGAGAATCGGGAATTGGTCGATTTCGCAAATTTCTCCAACGGATAAGAGAAAGTTTCCTTCCTGTCTATTAGAAACAAGGCCTGGTCTGGGCGCACGATCGCTAGGGCACATTTCGGGCCCACTTGTCGTTCTTTTGCGTCAACCCCCAATGGCAATATCCTAATAGTCCACTGGATGTCGAGTTCGAGGTCAGAATTCAGATATCCAACCTCCGAACTATCGGCGTTAGTCCAGTGGCCCCGCCCAAAATTGTTACAGCCCACTAAACCGGCGAGCATCAACAGAAGTGAAAATCTGCGAAACCTCATCGCAAACTTGGGTGACCCGGACAAACTAATTTGCTGCCGCTGGGCGGCAGGAAACATCCTGCCCAACGGCCTCTCACTGTGAAGTTTTTAGAAATACCAGCCCGATGCAATCTGGCCATGTCGTTGTCGTAGACGACATACGGCCAAAATCCGGCTGGCAAAGTCGTTTCGGCGAACATGTAGCGATCGTACAAGTAGATATTTACACACCGGTATCCACCGATCATTTTGCCTTCAGTTCGAAGATCGAAGGAGCACAGCCCGTACCACGTGTCCGCAGCGGATGCCGGGTAATCGGGTGGACTGTAATCCTTGCTGAGTACTCGGAACCAGCCTGGCTTTGGGTTCATTCCATCTTCTTGTCCTTGATTTCCCGGAGTACCTGTTTTCGATTGTCCACTTCGTAAGTTGGTGATAGCGGACACAGACGGCACCCGCGTCTCGAAGGACTGACCTTCGAGACCCAACAACACCTCGGAGGGCAAACCGCCGCCCGCGCAACTTAAGTGAGTCAGCAAAGTATCTGTTGGGCACCGTCACCGTGTGTCGGGGAAATACAACTGCCGACTTGCATGAATAAACGCCCCTTTGGCGGTATCGCAGGCCAAGATGCCAATGGGTTCAGTTGGCGAGGAACGATCTCTCAGGGGATTCTTGATCCGAAATGACTTAACGAGATGTCCTTCGCATAGCTCTGGAAAATCTCCGAGTGTTCTGAAGTCTCGGAAGCAGCCCTCAAATCTGCGAAGGTATTTCTCGCTGAGCTTTGCGCGTAGGTCCACTTGTCCAGGCTGCGCTTCGATCCCTTCCGTGGAGAGAAAAGCGCGCGCCTTTGCCTTCGTAGTGAGCAGCATGGCGCAACGGCTACCCCCAGGCTCACCATCATTTCCATTTCCTCCGTACTTTGCGATTCGTGTCTCCCAGACGAAGTCTGTCAGCAACAGCGAATTCCAACGAGCCTGTTCAACTTGCCCACCATCCCTCCAATTCAACTTTGGGTTTCCGGTTCGATTAGTTACCCAACCAAGAGCCATGAACACCACAAGCAAAACGAAGGACGCTGCCAGTTGCCGTAAGGCTCGCCGAGGGGCCGCTAGCCCCAAAGCAAACGACACCCGGAGGCGGTCAGCGACCACCTGAGAAAAACAACTTTCTGGTCACAAATATTCGGGAACTGTTTTCCGTCTCGCAAAGGTAAAGGTCGAAGGGTTCGTTCGTGTTTGAACTCCCTAAAGAGGAGCTCAAGTGAAACCAAACAGTTTTTTCACCACAGGGAAACGGCAGAAAATTTTGGCGTTGAAAGGCATCCATACAACTTGAAAATTTCCCAAACGAATCCCTCCGCACTTCGAGGTCAACGAAGGTTGGCCGGCTGCGGTCGGACAATCGTTTGCGGAGGGCTGTTGAAGTTTCCGAATCCATTTCAACGACAGCACAACGCGCACCACCGGAGTTGCCAAATTCGTCACCGGCTCCGAATTTTGCAATTTGGGTTACCCAATCCAACTCTGTTTGCAGGACTTCGTTCCAATACCCTGACTCGGCGACTCCACCATTTTCCCAATTTAAACGAGGGGACCGGTCAAACACGGTTAGTGAGCAAGATGAGGCTAACAATGTAACGAATAAAAATCGGATGGACGCTCGCTTATCTATGTTTTTCATCTCTGTCACTCTTTAAATATAGGGTGTATACCCCAATCCTCTGCACTCGAGGTTGGAAAGCGGTCCGGGAGGCAGGAAACACCCTTGCCACACGCCGGTTATGTCAAAACTTTTGCCCATCCCGTGACGATTTAGCAGAGCCATATTTTTATCTGATACATAGATAGGTCCAAGACCGATCCCTTTTCCCGATTCCGCAAACATATATCGATCGTAA
>JAYTWN010000300.1:0-3703 GCA_043743435.1 Acidimicrobiia bacterium | reverse complement strand
GCCAAAACATCAACCCGAAGCTTCGTTCGTGCTTGGATTGCCTCGCGAATTCCTCCTCCGTAGGGGAAGAACACCCCGCCTACATTGCCTGTGCCAATACGTAGAGGCTTGTCATTCGCCGAGCCCAAAAGCGAGACTTTTGTCTTGGGAGATGACAATGGTTGGCCGCAAGTCTTGGGCATCGGTACCGCCGCAGGAATTCGGGCACCAGAGATTGACCCTGCCGTCGAGATTTGGGCACCTGGGATCGGCGCAACTGCCAACCACGAACGCTGTGAATTCTCAACTGGTGAATTGTGCGGATTGACAGCAATGACCGGGGTTACGCCGGTCGCGGAAGAGACGTCGGTGAAGGCCAAAAACACCATCAACCAGAGTCGCCATCCACGGCAAAAACCAAACATGTTGGCGAGCCTATAGGCCTAGGTAGGCGGCCTTGATGTCTTCGTCGTCCAAGAGAGCAGCAGCTTCTCCAGTCTTCAAGATTCGTCCCGTTTCCAACACGTAGCCACGGCTGGCGTGGCGCAACGAGGCTTCCACGTCTTGCTCCACAATCAACAGTGCCGTTCCTCGTTCTCGGTTGATGCGCTGCACCGCCACCAAAATGTCGTCAACAATTTTCGGGGCAAGGCCCAAGGAAAGTTCGTCGATGAACAACAAATCAGGGGAAGACATCAAACCTCGTGCAATAGCGACCATCTGTTGCTGACCGCCTGAAAGTTTCCCGGCTGCATCAGAAAGTTTGACCTCGAGTGCTGGGAATAGCGCCAGCATCTCGTCGTAGGAGGTCTTAATTCCTAGCTTGTCTCCTTTGCAGCGATAGGCACCTTGCATGATGTTTTCCTTCACGGTGAGACCGGGAAAGAGCCGCCGACCCTGAGGGACGTGCGTGAGCCCCAAATTCACCACGGTGTCTGAGGATGCGTTGAGGATGGAGGAGCCTTTGAATGAAATGCTTCCCGCTCTGGCTGGAACTAATCCGGATATCACATTGAGCAGCGTGGTTTTGCCAGCACCGTTGGAACCGATTAGCGCAACGATTTCACCTTCATCAACCCGGAGATCCACACCCCAAAGAACTTGGATGGCGCCGTAACCTGCTTCTAAGCCAGCAATGTTCAACATCATGAACGACCTTCCTTTTCTCGTTGACGTGCCGCGTATCGATCACCGAGGTAGGCGGCGATTACCCGTTCGTTGTGCAAGACCTCATCGGCCGTTCCTTCAGCGATCTTTTTGCCGAACTCCAGTACCAAAATCCGTGTGGAGAGGGCAATGATTGCCTTCATGACGTGTTCAATTACGAGCAGCGTGATCCCTTCGGCATGAATGCTTCGCAGAAGCTCCACGGCATCATCGATTTCGCCGGTGTGTAAGCCAGCCATGACCTCGTCAAGAAGTAAAACTTTCGGACGCATGGCTAATGCTTTTGCAAGCTCTAGGCGTTTTAGGTCTGGAATGGTGAGCTTTGAGGCATCGCCGCGCATTTTGGCGCTTAGCCCAACTCGCTCCAAAACTTCTTCGGCTTTCTTAAACGCTTCCTTGCTTGACGATGTTGAACCCTTGGTTCCAAACATTGCCCCAACAGCCACGTTTTCAATTACGGACAGGTTTCGAAATGGGCGGACTACCTGGAACGTTCTTGCCAAACCTCGCCGGCCCATCTCGTGGGCAGCTTTGCCTGTCACATCCTCGCCCTGAAACAAAATCTGGCCACCGCTGGGTTTGTACAGCCCAGTTACTACGTTGATGAACGTTGTCTTGCCGGCTCCGTTGGGCCCAATGACGCCAAGGATTTCGCCTTCTTTCAGTGTGAGATCAACACCATCGAGGGCGTTAAGCCCCCCGAAACGAATGCTCACATTGTTGGTCTCTAGAACGTTCGAAGCGGAGTCACTGCCCCGAGAAGCACTGCCCTGTGCTGCAACTTTGGCCTTCGCCAGCGGGGAACCCTCTGCACCCGTAGTTTCGGAATTTTCGAGTGTGTTCATGCCTGGTTACTCCGAGGATTTTCTAACAACGATGCAAGCCCAAAAGATCTGCGGCCCGTAAGGTATTCATAGATGCCCCTAGGCATGAAAATGATGGAGATCACAATGATTCCGCCGATCATCGATGGCTGCCATCCGGGGAATCGAAAGAGCAAAAGCGTTAGTAGCAACTGATAGGTAATCGCGCCAAGGACCGGTCCCATAACGGTTCCCACTCCTCCGAGCACAGCGAGAACGATCGGAATCTGGCTGTATTGCGAATCGAACAAGCCATCGGGTGAAGCCGTACCATTCCACAACACATAGACCCCACCGATGATTCCTGAGATAAAGCCCGAAAGTGCCAGCGCAGTTACCTTGTAAAAGGTTGCGTTGATTCCTAGCGCTTTGGCGCCCTGTTCATTTTCACGAATTGCCACCCACCCGAAGCCCAAACGAGTTCGTGAAATCAGAAACGTCAAGACTGTTGCGGCGACCACAAGACCAAGCATGATGAGGTAAATCTTTTTGTAGAAATTCGGATCCGAGTTGATGGGAAGGTTGATACCCAGCCCGCCCCCGGTCACCGAATCCCAACCACCAACCAGCTCCTTCAGAGCCTGGGCAATACCAAGGGTGGCCACAGCGAAGTAGTGACCTTTTAGCCGAAGCAACGGGGTTCCGATAATGCAGGCCAAAACCACGCAAAACACTCCACCGGCCACGACCGCAGGCACAACCGGCCATTGCGTGTCCTTACGGGTGACCAAAATCGAAGTTACATAGGCTCCGCTGCCGAAAAAGGCTGCGTTGCCGAATGAGGTGTACCCCGCGTAGCCGCCGGTGATGTTCCAAGCTTGTGACATTGCCGCCATCAAAAACAGCAAAGTAAGTGTACGTACCCAGAATCCCGACATGCCCGCAAACACTGCGCACGCTGCTCCAAGAGCAGCGGCTCCAGCCACAGAAAACAAAACTCGATCAGCGCGTTTCATTAGTCAGCCTTCCCTGAGTAGAACGGTTTGCCTAGGAGGCCCTCAGGTCTCACAAACAGAAGCCCGAGCAACAGTGCGAATGCCACCGCATTGGAAAACGCTGGTATGTAGAAGCCGGTAAAGACCTGTACCGCTGCCAATAAGAACCCACCGACGACCACACCTAGCATCGATCCCAAGCCACCCAACACAGCAACCATGAACGCGTACTGCGTGAGCTGCGAACCGCTATCGGGGCTAAAGGCTCGTCCTGTTGAAAGCAGCGATCCGGTTGCTCCAGCGAGCATTGCGGACAGCCCAAAAGTAAGTGCAAATATGGGGGCGATTTTTACGCCGGTTAGCCTCGCCGCATCGAGGTCCATTCCTGTTGACCGAATTGCGTTGCCAGTTCGGGTCTTGGTGAGGAACAGCTGAAAACCGGCAACGAGAAGTAGCGACACAATCAGCGTTGCCGATTTCACGTAAGGAATATTGACTCCACCGATTGCCCACGAATTCCCTGAATAGCCGGTGGTTACCGATCGAGTGTTTCCGGTGAAGCGGTGGAGTAAAAGATTTTCCAAGAGAATCGCGAAACCGATCGTGATGAAAAATCGAGAAAGTTGAGGTGCCCGAATCACATAGTTGATGACGAAGCGCTGCAGGCAATATCCGAGCACGAACAGTAGCGCCATCGAAATGGGAATCGTGAGGAACGGATCAAGATGGTGATCTTCGAAAAGCACCCAGGTGATGTAT
>JAYTWN010000299.1:0-4954 GCA_043743435.1 Acidimicrobiia bacterium | reverse complement strand
AACCGGGGTCTCGGCGGTGAGTGCTTCAACCACCATGTCATGAGCTTTTACTTGGAAGGATTTCACGGCTTCTTGTGCCTGGGCAGCAACCTTGGCGGCGGGGGCGGGAAGGCGATCAAGTACCTTGGTCAAGGTTGGCTCAACAGCGGCTTCCATGTCGGCACGGACTGACTCAACCCGGTTCACCACAACGAGAGCCTGCTTGCGGAACTCATTGATTTGGCTCGAGTAACGACTGGTGGCATCAAGCCGAAGATCGTTTGCTCGCTTGGCCGCCATAACCGCGAACCCAGCAGCAGTGTTGCCAGCCTCGGTCAGCGTTGAGCGGATTTCTTGGATATCGATGGTTGGGGTTTCGAACATGACAAAACCATAAGTCCTTTTGCTAACTATTGCAAGCATTTGTTAGCAAGCCTGGCTGTGACGTTGGGAACAGCATCACGATCCGAACGTAAAACGAATCAGGGGTCAACGAGAAACGCTTGTTCCCGTGTTGTCTCGGCCCGGCCGACTACCGTTGAGGAAATGGAAGCCCTGGAAGCAGCGCCGACTGTTGTAGCGGTCGTCGTAACTCGAAACCCAGGCCCGTGGTTCGAGGACACCCTGGCTTCAATGGCCGCCCAGGATTACCCGGGAATCTCCATCTTGGTGCTTGATGATGGCTCCACCGAAGCGGTAACGGCCCGTGTGGCAGGAATCGTGCCCTCAGCGTTTGTTCGTCGTGAGGCCGTCTCGATTGGTTATGGAGCCGCCGCCAACTTGGTCCTCACCATGGTTCAAGGCGCTGCGTACTACCTGTTCTGTCACGACGACGTAGCGCTCGCTCCCGATGCGGTCGAGCACCTGGTGGCCGAAGCACAACGAAGCGCGGCCGGAGCCGTCACTCCCAAACTCGTTTCCTGGGACGATCACGAACGCTTGCTGGCGATCGGTATGGGCCTGGACCGCACCGGACGTCCACTCGACTTGATCGAACCGTTCGAACTGGACCAGGGGCAACATGACGCACCCCGCGACGTCGCCTTCGCTCCGGGGGCCACATTGCTGGTTCGTGCCACCGTGTTTGCGGCCGCAGGAGGGTTTGATCCCACGCTGAGCGCCCCTGAGGCACGATCTTCTGGCTCGGTCCGTTCGTCAGCAAAAACCAAGACCGATACAGCGCACGTCGAAAAGATTGCCGTGAACACCGCAGGTGTCAACAGTGTCCCTAGCGCAAACCAAGCGGAAGGAAAGAAACGCAACGAGGCCGACGAAATCACCGATGCACTTGAAGAACGAGCACGTCTTCTTGGGCCAGACCTAGGCGAGGACGTCGACCTGTCCTGGCGGCTCCAACAAATGGGAGAGCGGATCGTCGCCGCTCCCGCAGCCCGTGTCGCTCACGTGGGTACGCGCCACGGAGCCATCTCCCCTGACACCATTGCCGCTCGTCGCAGTTCGGTCTTGCTTACTGAGCGCAACCGTATCCGCACCATGATCACCACAGCATCGGGTATCCGTCTGCCGCTCATTGTGCCCCTCCTCGCCCTTCAGCACCTGGCGGCAACATTGTCACCCCGTCGGCGAGGAGCTTCGGCTTCGTCGCTAGCAACATGGCGGGCAGCGTTGCGCGGTTTCGGGCCCATGAAAGTGCGACGGAAAGAAAACGGCGAACGCCGAACCGTTTCTGAGCGCGATGTCCTCAAGGGATTGAGCCCGGCCTCGGCCCTGGCCCGGCAATCGCTACGAACCGAAGTCTCTGCTGACGGTGCACTGGTCTGGAGTGCGGCAAGTCGAGCGGTCGCCGCCAACGACCGTCCTCGACGAGTCATGACCGCAGTGGGTATTCTCTGCGCGCTTATCTTATTGATTGGATCGCGCGGGTTGCTCTTTCGAGGCATCCCCGTAACCGGCCAGTTTGCACGCATAGGAAATTTTGGTGAGTTGTGGTCTGAAGCATTCAGTGGTTGGCGTTCAGGCCGTCTCGGTTCTTCGTCGCCCGTGGCACCCGGCGTGTTTGTGCTGTTAGCCCTGGTTGGTCTGTTGTTCGGCAAAGCGGGGTTGGCTGGCACGGTGCTGATTCTTGGCTCACTCCCGCTCGGGCTCGTCGGCATGTGGCGCCTGGTTGGCATGTTGGTTCGTAACGCCAGCTTCGACCTTGATTTAGAAAGCGACCCGGCCTATCGCCCTATTGCGTTGACTACGGCGGAAGAGCGCGCACGGTTGGTTGGACAAGCCGCAGCCACCTTCGCCTACGCCGTTGCTCCCGTCTTTGTTGATGCGCTCAACGCCGGTCGTCTCGATGCCGTGATTGCCTACGGGGTGCTGCCATGGCTTCTCCGCGGGGCATTGCGGGTTCGTCGACCTGGAGACTTCAAGATGGCCAGCGTTTTGCGCATCGGCGTGCCTCTCGGCCTTGCGGTCGCTCTCGCCCCAACCCTGTTTGTCGCCTGGATCGTTGTCGTCGTCGGCTGGATGCTCGGTGTACTTCTTGCTCCCTCAAGGTCGTCGGATCTCGAA
Source organism: Acidimicrobiia bacterium (assembly GCA_043743435.1). Classification (GTDB taxonomy): domain Bacteria; phylum Actinomycetota; class Acidimicrobiia; order Acidimicrobiales; family JANYDT01; genus JANMZO01. The sequence goes on along the minus strand of JAYTWN010000299.1, from coordinate 2,455 downwards.
CAGGTGGCCGCCGAGCAAGCCGATCAAGGCCGAATCCAACCAATCGTGCTGCTACGCCACATAGGGCTCCCCATCGTGGCCGCTGTCGTGCTTGTTTTCCCATGGCTCGTGAGCGTCGTGCTCCAACATCCACAGACCTTGGTAGGAGGTGACCAATCCCGCGTTCGATCATTGGCACTGAACCGTCTCGTCCACCTTGCCACCGGGCCCGTCGGACGCAACCGTTTGGGTTGGCTCCTGGTTTTTGCGGCAATCGTCCCCCTGTTTTTGGCTGATGGACCTCGCGAGCGAAATGCGGTGCGCGCCTGGTCCATGTCGATCCTGGCCATCACGCTGAGCTGGTTGGCCGGTCGTGGTTGGGGCCCGTTGGTTCCTCCTGCTGCGGTCATGGCCGTCATCATCGCCATGGGATTCGCCATCGCCGCCGGACTCGGCCTTGCTGCGTTTTCGCTCGACGTTCGAAACCGCAGTTTTGGCTGGCGACAGGGCGTAGTGCTCGCATCGGCGGTAGGACTCGGACTCACCTCACTTCCGCTTATTGCCGCGTCACGCGGGGGTCGATGGAACCTCCCCAGCAGAACTTTGGCCAACGAACTGGCCTGGATGCCAGCCGACGCCAGCAATGGATCATTTCGCTCGTTGTGGATTGGTAGTCCGCGGATCCTTCCCGGGGCAGGAGTTTCCCTCGGCACCAACCTCGCCGTGGCCACCTCAATGGACGGGCTTCCCAACTACACCGACACTATTGGATCACCCAGCAGCAACGCCATGAACGAAGTGGTCCGCGAACTCCAAGCCGGCGGGTCTGGCGCCACCAATCGACTGGGCGCAGCCCTTGCCCCGTTTGGCGTTCGCTATCTCGTCCTCGTGCAGCGGCCCTGGAAGGGTGGACTTCGACAACGAGTGGATCCCAGATTCGCTCAGCATCTCTTTGGGCAGCTTGATTTTCGTCAAATCGATGTGGGCGGCGACGTGATTTTGTTGGAGAACACTCGATGGGTGCCCATACGCTCGCTGCTCCCGGGAAAAATTGGGTTCAACACCGCCTCGCTGCCGGGGAACGGATCTTCCACAAGTGGTCCCAAGACTGGCGGTGCAACGGTTGCGCTCAATGGCGCCTCTGCGTTTCTGCCGCTTGAACAAACGCCCGACGTGGGTGCCGCACCGGCCATCGCTACCGAAATTGTGGGGACGCCGTCGGTTCCAGCGCCACGCGGACCTTTTGTGGGGTCCACCGCTGGTGAACCAACCCTGGCCGTGGCCGGAACGTATGACTCTGGCTGGAAGGTCACGGCAGGAGGGAAAACGCTTCCCCCTACCGAGTTGGCCAATGGCACCATGGCCTTTGATATCGCAGCGGCCAACCCTGGAGCGCTAAAACTCGACTTCACTGCGGGACTTGCTCATTCGCTTTCGCTGCTCCTCCAAGGGCTGCTCTGGGCCTTTGCTTTCGCTGTGTTGTTTATTCGGCGAAGTCGTCGCTCGGGTTCGCGTGAATCGCAACTCCTCCAGGTAGAAGCTGCTGCGGCCCGAGCTACTGAGCAATCGGAACCGATTTCGGGCATAGACGCCGACGACGATGACTACCTAGATTTCTCTGGCAACGAGTTCGGTGTAGACGAGGGCGGGGGAGTGGCGAGAGCCCGAAAGGTAGTTCCTCGTGTCGCCCGTTCTCTGCGAGCGCCCACTCGTTCCGTCAAGGACCCCGTCGTTGTTGCTGCTGATGCGAGTGACCCACTGCCGGGTTCCCTTGGCGTGCCTGAAGGCGTTGGTGTGCTTAGTCCCCTTGCTGTGCCTGGTGAAGTTGGTTTGCCTGGTGAAGTTGATTCCGTCGAACCAAGCGAAACTGTGGTTGCTCGGGGTGTGGACTTCACTGCCGAAACCGTTACCGATCAAGGAACTTCCCGGTTGACGAACGACCTTGACAACTTCGTGCGCTCCGACGTTGAACCCGAGGATCGCGTATGAAATCGCGGCGCATCCTCGCCACAGGACTGGTGGGCGTGAGCTTGGCCACCATGGCGCTGGTTGACCGTTTCGTAGATCGACCTAGTACGCAATCCACCGTGGCCACCAGCGCAGAAGGGGTAGGAGATACCGCAACCAGTGCTGTCGATTCTGGCTCGTCGTTGTGGTTCTGTCCGGCCGGTGAATCGGCCGCCGGCGTCGATACGGTGCTTACTATCATGAACCCCACAGGCCAAGCTGGGACCGGATCGGTTACGTTCCATGGCAACGCCGGGCAAACTGCCACAGCCAACGTGTCCATCGGGGCATACGCACGCGCTGAGGTTCGTGCCGCTGAAACCCTTGCCGCTACTGGGGTAGGGGCGATCGTGGAATTCAATGTCGGGGGGCTCGCCGTTGAACAAAAAGTGGTTCGCGGAAACCAAACCTATGGTGCACCGTGCGCCACCTCAACCTCTACGGCTTGGTATTTTGCCGACGGGGACAC
>JAYTWN010000298.1:0-9501 GCA_043743435.1 Acidimicrobiia bacterium | reverse complement strand
GCTCGGTCAACCCCAGCGTTGATTCGAAAAGACACCACCATCGCGTCGGGTGTCTACAACTCATCAATTGGTTGGAGCGGAGCCACGCTTACGCTGAATCCAGGCGTCTACAACGGTTTGAGCGCAGGCGGAGCAAACGGGACGAAGCTCATCATGAACGCAGGTCAGTACATTTTCACCGGTCCTGTATCGCTGAACGGTCTTGCTCAGTTCACGACTGGTAACTCCGGGGCCGATGGCGTTTCGATGTACTTCACCTGCAAATCAGCAAGTTCAGGTTCGCCTGCGCCGTGTACTGCGTCCAACATGAGTGGCGGAGGCAAACTGGACACAGGTGGGACCTCGGACTTAAGGCTCAAACCTCCTACCAGCGGATCTCAGCGAGGACTCTCGATTTTCTATGATCGGGCCAACACGAACCCGCTGGTTATGAAAGGAAACTCGACTTTCAACGTTGGCGGGGTCTACGCCCTCAAATCAACGTCGGCGTTCGGTGGGACAACGGCCATGATCTCCTCGAGCAGTGTTGTGGTCGGCTTGCTGGACCTAAATGGAACCGGCCAAATCCAAGCAACTTACGACACAAGCAAACTTCCGTAACCGAAACGGCACAACAGGAGGGGCGATCGAAAGATCGCCCCTCTTTTGTCGTTTCAGACCTCTTGGTTCACGATGTAACAGCATGGGCATAACGGCACAAACCACTACCCTCGTAGTGTGGATTGGATCAACCCCTGGCTTGAACGACGCGTCCTGCACTACGCCCATCAGGGTGGGGCCCGCGAGGCACCGTCAAGCACTTTGTTTGCATTACGGCGAGCGGTAGCTCTTGGGGCCGATGCCCTAGAGCTCGACGTACACCGCACTGCTGACGGGATCCTTGTGGTCTGTCACGATTCCACCGTCGATGAAACCACCGACGCGACCGGAGCCATCGCCGATATGAGCTTCGCTGAGTTGCGAGCCCTCGACAATGCGTATTGGTGGACCGATCATTTGCTCGAAGACCACCATGGCGACCACAGCGCCGAGTTGAGCGCCTACGGGTTACGTGGCCGATTTCCCGTACAGCCCGAGTTTGGTATTGCCAGTCTCGATGAGGTGTTGAGTGAGTTCAACAACGTGTTCATCAATTTAGACATCAAGGAAACCGGTCCCAGGGTCCACAGCTATGAACATGACCTCGCCGACGCACTCCGCCGATACCACCGGAGTACCGACGTAATCGTCGCCTCGTTCCATGACGTCGCTCTTGAGCGGTTCCGGGCCTACGCCCCTGAAATCCACACGTCGCTGGGACCAACCCAAACGCTGGAATCAGCAGGGCTGCTGTGGGAAGGTAAGCCCATTCCCAAAGGCCAGCCGGGGCAAGTAGCCTTCCAAATTCCAATGCGATTCGACGGTGCGTTGGTCGTCACCCCAGAACTCATCGACGCTGCGCATGCGGCCGGATTGGCGGTACACGTATGGACGATTGACGAACCGGCCGACATGCACGCGCTACTTGCCTGCGGCGTCGACGGGATCATGACCGATTGCCCCAGCGTGCTAGCCGAAGCCATGTCGACGCATTCTAAATCCGCTGATCAAAGCCGCACACTCGGGTTGAATCGGGTTAATTTCGTTTAAAAACCTCTTGTCAACCCGGTTACTGACCGACGAGAAACAGGCACCGTGCGTATGTGACTTGGGCCCGCAACGCCTTGGTTAGGGTTGACGCTTCACCGCACTTGACCTCCGGAAGACGACCAAGTGTAGTTTCGTTGTCGTCGGCACACTCCCAGATGTAATTGGTTCCGCTTTTGATGATCGTTTGTTCCTTGGCACCCTGGTCGTCGTTGTCTTTTTGACCGGCGGCGCTGGGCTTGGACAAACCACGGCGTTCGTGGGAGTTGAGGGCTTACGCTCTGGCGAATACTCGCTGCGACGAACCTCAAGAGCCGTGGCGTCGTCGATGATGACTACTATTTCGGTTGTCACGGAAAGATCGAGCGTGGTCGCGGTCTTGTTGTTCCGAGGAATGATTACGCCACTTTGGCGGTCCGCCAAGACTTTCGGGTAACGGACCACCCAGACAGGTCGTCGGCAGAACAGGGGTCTGACAACTCCGTCGGCACCGAGTTTTGCGGGTGATGCAGTACTGAACAACCCAAAGAACACCTCCGGACGCAAATTCTCAGCCCCCGCTATTCCACGGCTCGCCAATTTGCGGGCGGTACGTTCCAAGGTTTTTGGTCGAGCGGATCGGGGTGGCACAGAAAAGCGAAACGCCCCACCCGCCATCACCCGCTCGACCGCTAACACCGAAATTCCTTTGCGTACCACGATGTCGGGCACCGTCTTTGCTGGCGCCAATCTGGAAGAAGTCGACGGGTTCGAAGAGGTCGATGAACTTGACCGGGTTGATGAAGTGAACGAGGTTGACAATGTCCTTGCTTTCGAGAACGCAACCGTGCTCGATACGGGAACCTGCGTGGAAGTTGTGGTCGCCGGGGCACTTGTGGTTGCAGTGTTTGCTACCGCAAATGCCGATGCCGACGAAGTCACTAGGGACAGGAACGCCGTGGGCGCCAAAGAGAAATCTTTGAGGACGCTTGTCGAGGCAGCAGCGGTGGTCGACGACGCAACGATGGATACGCTCGCCCGAACCACTGTCGTTGTAGAGGCTGCTGCAAAAATGGTTACGCCCAAATTGCTATGCACGACCGCCAGAAACCCAACCAACCACGCAACCCGAACTCGACGCACCCCACGACGGTACAGCGTCGAGGGGTCCGAGCGAGTTCAAGGCGGCTCGCGATACAGCCAAAGCAGACACGAAGTTGCGGCTGGGAACTTTGGCCAAGACGGTGCAAAGATCGGAACATGTCGAATCCCGCAACGCCCACGAACCCACTCACACTGGTACCGGCTATCCCCAAATTCCCCGAAATCGTTTGCGAAATCGAGCAACGAGTTCTCACCATCACCTTGAACCGTCCAGACAAGTTGAATGCCTTTACCGGCACAATGGCCAAGGAACTTATGGCTGCCTACGACTTCGCCGATCAAAGCGACGAAGTGCGAGTAGTGATCGTGACCGGTGCCGGACGGGGATTCTGCGCGGGAGCCGATTTGTCCGGTGGAGCCAAAACCTTCGATTACGGCAATACCGCCCGGACTGAAGCTCCAGATCCTGAAAAGGTCCGCGACACCGGTGGTCTAGTTACTCTGCGCACCTACAAATGTAACAAACCCCTCATTGCCGCAATCAACGGGCCGGCCGTCGGTGTGGGCATCACTATGACGTTGCCGATGGACATTCGCCTGGCCTCGACGGATGCAAAAATGGGATTCGTGTTCGCTCGGCGCGGCATCGTCCCCGAAGCGGCATCGAGCTGGTTTCTTCCGCGAATTGTCGGAATTTCCCAAGCCGCCGAATGGTGCATGACCGGGCGAGTCTTTACCGCCGAAGAAGCCCTGGCTGGTCGACTGGTTCGTAGCATTCATCCACCATCCGAGCTCCTCCCGGCGGCAAGGGCACTTGCGCTAGAAATCGCCAACAACACCTCCGCGGTGTCCGTCGCCATGACCAGGCATATGTTGTGGCGCATGCTTGGCCAAGAACATCCAATGGCGGCACACAGAGTGGACTCTTACGCCGTTCTGCAACTTGGCAAAGGCCCCGACGCTCTCGAAGGGGTACAGAGCTTCTTGGAAAAGCGTCCCGCAGCGTTCAGTGGATCAGCAACTTCTGACCTCCCAGACATCTACCCGTGGTGGGATGAGCCTACGTTCAGCTAACCCGCCAACTCGCTGGAAGCGGGCAGGGTTCTCGTGCCTGTTCGCAAAAGAAACGATGCAGTGTTTTCGGTGTGATTTCCGCAATGGTGGTAAGGGCTGGGTTGAAAACACTGCATCGTAACCTCCGCTTCCCTGCACTAGCCGCTCCTTCTCGAGCAACGCGCTATAAATTGACGTGTGAAACACAAACAAGCCGGGGGGCGGATTACCCAGGGGTCGTGGTGTCGTGCTCCCGGAATCTGTGTTTCGGCCGATTCGCTGGACGGAATTGCGCGACTTTCCCGCAGTGCTAGGCGTACTTAAGGCATGTCCGGAACAGCCACTATCGATGAATTGAGCCACACTCAGCTCATCGACCTGTCTGAACCACCGGCGAGAACGGCCGACGACATACTCCGCGAACTCGTGGAGGTGCACTCCCCCTCAATGTTCCGCATCGCTCGATCAATCGTGCGAGACAAAAGCCTTGCAGAAGATGTTGTTCAGGAAAGCTTGCTGAAGGCTTGGCAGGCGGCGTCCACGTTTCGAGGCGACGCATCGCTTCGATCCTGGGCCTTGCGAATAACCCACAACACCGCCATCTCTACCTTGCGCAAGCGTCGTGAAGATGTTCGAGATCCCGGGACTCTGCCCGAACATGACCAAGGCATCAGCCCGCACCGCGAAGTAGCGGGGAAAATCATGATCGACGAGCTTTGGGCTGCCCTTGACACCCTTGATGACCTCTCTCGCACGATTGTGATCTTGCGAGAAATAGAACACCTGTCCTACGAGGACATCAGCGATGCCCTCGACTTGCCCCTCCCCACCATCAAAACCCGGCTGTTTCGGGCTAGACGGCTGTTGGCAACCGCATTATCGGAGTGGAAATGACCGCACTCACTTTTGACCGACAAAAGAAACTCGATTTCTGGCTCGAAAACGACCCCGATCGTTTCGAGAAGTATCTGATTGCCCACCCGGAAGTCGGTGAAGCCTATGAATCACTCCATACCTTGAGCGCCACGGTTCGATCGGCATTGTCTGAAGCCGTAGACGTGCCGATTGACCTGGTTTCTCGGCTGCTTGATCGCACAGCGGAGCGATCTGACACGGGTGCGTTTGCTGTTTCGCTCGATATGTTGAGCGTGGGTTTGACCACGGCGATGGGATTATTTTTTCACGCCGATTAGGTCTAATCCGTTGTTGGCGAGTGCGTTTTCGCAGCACGACTGCACACACGACCTAAGGTGTGGAGCTTATGCGCTGGTTGATCGCCCTTGGCGTCGTTATTGCAGGCGTCTTGGTGGCGTCGTTCGTGTCTGCTCGGGTGCGTTCGATTCTGAGCAAGCCATCACGATCCGACAAGATTCGTGAGCTTTCCGATCCCCTCGCCAGCATCGTGTTTCCTATCATCTTTGGTGGTTTCGTAATCGTTGCCCTCGGCATAGGCGACCCCGACAGTTTGGCCACACTTCCCAAGAGCATCGTCTCTTTCGTTCCAAAGCTGCTCATTGCCGTCCTGTTCGTGCTCGGTGGCGGGGCTGTCGCGACTCTGGCTAGCAATACCGTTGGCGCCGCGGTACTGAGAGCTACCGGCAGCCCCCAGCCGCAAATTGCAAGACTTGTTCGCACCGTGGTTAGTGGTATTTTCACGCTGCTGGCGATAGGTCAAATCGGTATCGACACCAAAATTGTTGACCTAATCACAATGGGTGTCATTGGATCCATTTCGCTCGCTGTGGCGCTGCTCACTGGTTTAGGCGGAAGGGCGACGGCTGGCGAGGTAGCTGCCGGGCGCTTCCTGGCTAAGATCGTGCGGAAGGGCGATCTGATCCATACCGAGGCCGTTCCCGAGTTTGCACAACCTATGTTGGTACAAAAGCTCCATGGTTCAATGATCGAAATCGCCCTACCAAATGAGCCGAGCACTAAGCTCTACATTCCCAACACGCACCTGATCGCTTCACCATTGCGCGTTGTGCGAGAAAACGAAACACCTGCCAAAAAGGTCGGTTCGGAGCCAACGCTTTAGGACAGGAGGCAGAGCTCCAATCCAGATCAGATCGAACCCGATCTAGGATTGGAAACTCCATCTCAAGCGCCGTGGAAGTTTGTGAGCGCAAGTCGCCACATAGTGTTTGGGATTGACTTTCGTGACGGGTTCTGGCCGCTGAGGCCAAAACACCACGCAAGGACTTACGCTTCCCTGCGCTAGCCAGCAGTTACGAGCTCTCGCTCGTTAAGCGCTGCTTCACTTTCGGTAATCAGTGAAGAAGCGGTTGCCTCAAATGTGCTTTGAGCATCGGAACCGGCTTCAGGACCGCTGAACACGATCCCTCGAACATCGTCGATCGAAGGGGCTTGGCGTTGGTTACGCTCAATTGCCGCGCTGGCAAAGCGCAGGGAGGCGCCAATCTCATCGGCGACCAACTCGTACACCGTTCGCTTTTCTCCGGCCGGGGTTTGCCAGCTACGTTGCTCCAAACGACCACTGACCACGACCCGCGAACCTTTGGTTAGGCTGATGCAGGCGTTTTCTGCCAAAGTATTCCAAGCGACGACGGTAAAAAAAGAAACGACCTCAGTGGGTGCTGTGTTGTTTCGGGTGTTGACTCGGCGGTTCACAGCCAGGGTGAACGTTGATGTAGCCACACCAGATGCAGTGAAGCGAAGCTCAGGGTCTCGGGTGACGTTGCCAACGATAGTGATAGTTGTGTTCATGGGATATTCCTCGTTCCGTGAAAAATGTTGAACCACAGTTACGGCCAACCTGACGCAACAAACGAGAACACGAGAACACGAGAACCAAAGGGTCCGGCCGTGTGCATCAGACATCTGGATCTCATTGAAGAGAGGTTCCGTTTTCTGTGGTGAGGAGGAAGCTCACCAACAACCCTATGGAGGGGGTATGACAAAAAACGCGCCCTATCCGAGAAATTCCAGAAAAATCCATAAAACGGCGAAAGAACCTCTCCATCCAAGGCCAGGGACCCAAGTCCTAAATGGAGAGCGAGGGCGGTAAAAGTAGAGCGCCAACGGTAAACTATTGAACGTCGGAATACGTCGCCGGTCGCTTTTCAAAGAACGCCGTTACCGCTTCAACTTGATTCGGTGAGCCAATAAGACCCCTGATGCCTTTGCGTTCCGCAGCAAAACCTTCAGCGATAGACACTTGACCCGCCATGTTCAACAACGCTTTGGCTCCGCGAATTGCTTCAGGACTTTTCGCAGAAATCTCGTGGGCGCAAGCCAAAGCGTCCTCCCGTGGATTCACGCAAACTCGAGTTGCTAAACCAATGGCGACGGCCTCTTCACCTTTGACCATGCGACCACTAAAGGTGAGATCTTTGGCGACATCGAGGCCCACCAGTCGGGGAAGCATTTGAGTACCGGTCATGTCGGGGATAAGGCCCCAACGGATCTCCAACACGGAAAACTGCGCATCGGCGGTTACGTAACGCATGTCGGCCCCAAGGGCGATTTGGCAACCTCCGCCCAAGGCCACACCGTGAACCGCTGCGATGACAGGCACCGGAATCTCTTGCCATACCCAGCACGCTTGTTGTCCCTGGTGAGTAATTTTACCCGGCATTTTTGAAGGATCGTCGGGATCGCCCGTGGAGGGAAGCACCCGGTCAGCGCGCCCACCAGCCATGGCTTGGAAGCTCCCAAAATCCAGACCAGCGCAAAAGCCTCGACCTTCCCCCGAGAGCACCACCGCGCGCACAGAAGTATCGGCTTTCAAACCGTCGCCGATCTCGACGAGTGCCGAAAACATGGCGCCGTCGAGCGCGTTGATTTTGTCGGGTCGGTTCATACGAACGTCGGCCACACCGTTGGTTATTGTGCACAGAACTCGATCACTCATGGCAAGGTCCCCTATCAAAAACGTTTGTGTCGGCCGATCCGATGTTTACGTTCGAATATGTGCGGTCATGAAAACCAGCACCACCATCGTTGTTCGCCGACGACGCTTTGGCAAAACCGATCGGTTTCATGAGCGAGAAGAGCGGGCATCCGGGCAACTGGTCTGCCCTTCAACTCATTCGGTGCGATGATTTAGATGATGTTGTCTGCACGGATCTCCAGTCGTAATCGAACTCTTTGGACGAGGATGTTTGGAGTTGGAGCATTGGGTTTCGCTTTTGGCGCTGCTGGCGTTGTTCAAGCCACTGGGGCTCACGCTGCCGGCCCGACCCGCGAGGCGCTGATCGCCAGCGCCGACGCCATTTGTAAAGCGTCGAATGAGTCCCTGCTGAGTGCCGCCAAGGCCTATGAGAAGCACACCATTGCGAAGGCTTCCGGCGCGAAAACGAGCAAGAAGAAGGTGGCGAAACCAGCTGAGGTTGGTGCGTTCATTACAACGGTGGCCAAAAGCCGGTTGGAATCAACGATTTCGAACCTTCGCCTGCTTCAGGCCCCGTCGGCGGATCGTCAGGAATATACCGGTTTGTTAGACGCTACCGAGAAGGCCCTCGCCGCGGCTGTTGCGAAACCCAATGAAGCCGCCTGGATCGATCCGTTTAAGGAAGTCAGCGCCAAGTATGTGGCGTTTGGCTTCACGGTTTGCGGCCACAAAATCGGTGATTCCAAGGTTACCGCCAAAAAGTAGGTTTTGCCCGGGTCATCCAACCTGAGCAATCCGAACACGCAACAATCGAGCTAGTACGGGCCCGGTATTGGCCTCCTGAGCGTCGAGCAGTAGCGTGTGTTCGCGGAAGAAACTATGCAGTGATTTCGGTGTGATTTCCGCAGTGGTGCTGAGGATTGGGCTGAAAACACTGCTGAGTGACTTCCGCGTGCCTGCACTAGCGTTGCAGCATGGATCGCAACATCTTTGATGAAACCCACACCATGTTCCGAGACTCGTTTCGGCGTTTTGTCGAGAAGGAAATCACCCCGAACATCACCACGTGGGATGCCAACGGCATCGTTCCCCGAGAACTGTTCAAAGCGGCCGGTGGCGCCGGATTTTTAGCCCTTCAAGCCCCGGAGTCCTTTGGCGGCGGAGGAACAAGCGATTTTCGCTTCAATGCCATCATCGGCGAAGAGCTGATGTATGCGGGAACCGGTGGAGCGGGCCTCGGACTCACCCTCGTGAATGACATCACCCTCCCCTACTTTTTGGAACTCACCAACGACGAGCAGAAGGCCCGTTGGTTGCCAGGAATCTGCTCAGGAGAGCTAATCACCGCTGTGGCCATGACTGAGCCGCAGATTGGTAGCGACCTGGCCTCCATGGGCACTACAGCACTGCGAGACGGGGACCACTACATAGTGAACGGATCAAAAACGTTCATTACCAACGGAATCAACGCCGATTTGGTCATCACCGCCGTGAAAACCGATCCGAGCCTCAAGCACAAAGGCATGACCTTGATGGTCCTTGAGCGTGGGATGCCCGGATTCGAGCGGGGCCGGAACCTCGAAAAAGTCGGTATGCACAGCCAAGACACCGCTGAGTTGTTCTTTAGCGATGTGCAAGTGCCGATTGCCAACGTGTTGGGCAACGAAGGCGAAGGCTTTTTGAACCTGGTTCGAAACCTGGCCCAGGAACGACTCTCCATTGCCGTGGCAGGCGTAGCTTCAGCCAAAGCAGCATTGGGTTGGACACTTGAGTACACCCGTGACCGCAAAGCCTTCGGACAGCCCATTGCGCAATTCCAAAATTCCAAGTTCCGGCTAGCCGAAATGGCTACGGAAGTGGAAATCGGCCAAGTGTTCGTCGATCGGTGC
>JAYTWN010000297.1:0-15435 GCA_043743435.1 Acidimicrobiia bacterium | reverse complement strand
TTCACTTCGTCGTACGGCGGCGGCACCGCCAAGTTCTTCCAAATCCTCGAAGACTGGCGCACCTCAGGCACCCTCGAAGGAGCCGAACTTCGCTGAGGTGTCACGCCAGTTGCATCAACCCCTCGTCCTTATTTAGCGCAAAGCTCCAGCAGCGTGGCCCGTGGGTGACACGATGTGTCACCAGCGACGCACTCCAGCCACAAACTGTCCCCACACAGCCACGCCAGGTCAGTTTATGAGGCGATAAGCATTGTTGGGTTCGCCGTGCATCTCACTCAAACTTCAAGTAGGTTCCGCTTATGGAACTCCACGGACAAGTAGCGGTTATCACTGGTGGCGCAAGCGGAATCGGTCGAGGCATGGCACGGGCCTTTGCCGACGCTGGGATGAAAATCATGATTGCCGATCTCGACGAAGAGATGATGGGAGCAGTTGTTGCCGAGTTGTCAGCACGTGGCATTGATGCAGCAAGCCATTCGTGCGACGTTTCCAAACTCGAACAGGTCGAAGCCTTGGCGGCCGCCACACTCAAGCGATTCGGCGCGGTGCATGTGTTGTGTAACAACGCCGGCGTTGGGATACCCACCCCAACCAACAACATCCGGCTCGAAGATTGGCGTTGGATGATCGACGTTGATCTATGGGGTCCGATCTATGGCGTTAAAACCTTCTTGCCCATCATGGAAGAACAAGGCATTGGCCATATCAACACCACGGCATCGCTGGCCGGACTTATTGGCGGAGGTTTTATGGGTGCTTACAATGTCGCGAAACACGGCGCGGTGGCCTTGATGACGACATTGGAGCGTGATCTGCGAGGCCGGAAGAGCCCGGTTCGTGCATCAGTCCTTTGCCCTGGGCCGATCAACACCGATATCAGTCGCCACTCGGTTGGTTATCGTCCGAGCAAGGCAAAACCGAAGACAAACAGCGCCGCCGAAGGTAAAGCCGGGGCGACCGTGCAAGCCCTCCTCGACAAAGGGATGGACCCCAATGAGGTAGGCCGCCTGGTGCTCGATGGCATCCAACGCGACACGTTCTGGCTTCTCACTCACCCCGCTTTCTCCAAGGTCCTTACCCGCCAGCTTGATGCCCTCATTGAAGACGGTTCACTCACCAAGGCTTAACGGAGGCCTAACAAAGGTTGCAGAAACCACGCGACTGGCCCGGTTTGTGAAACCAACGTCGCCCCTTAAGCCCCTTTGTCATAAGCAATGAGAAAAACGGCATTAGTGGGCGAAATTTTAAAACCGCAAGCTCCAAACCTATGGCCTCTGATCAGGTTCTATCGGACTACGCCAGACCGGCAACTCTGATTGCGTTCGGTCGAACCTCAACTGTGGCTGGAAGAACCCCGAGGAATTCTCCGTCACCCCAAAGCTCCACGTTCGAATCGGCCCTCAGGGAGATAGTAAGCGCACGTTGCACTTTTGTGCGCTCATTGTGAACGTGTTTTCCGGGAAACACGCTGGGAAGGAATCGCAAGACTTCCAAACGGCCCAGCGAAGTGACCTGGACAACTTCAGCCAACGCGTCATCGAAGCGAGCATCTGGACAAATCTTCATGCCGCCGCCGAAGTATGCAGTGTTACCGATGGCCAGAAGATGGAGGTCTGCTTTTGCCCAGGCGGCATCATCAAGGGATAGGTCAATCGCATCGGAGCCGAGCGAGGGCAGCACGGCAATCGTGGCCACGGTGTACTTCAGCGAGCCCTTCGGACGACGCATGCTGTTCGCTCGTCGATTGACCCGCGCGGGGAATCCGCAAGTCGCCACGGTTGCGACCCAACCATAGGACGTTTCCAAAAGATCGACCGGTTTCGCTGGTTCCAAACAGGCTTTGGCGGCGGCCAATTCATCATCGATTATTAGCCCCAACGCACGAGCGAAATCGTTTCCGCTTCCCAACGCAATGATCCCAAGAACAACATCGGGGTATTCACTAGCGAGCGGAGCTATGGCATTGGCCGCGGCATGCACCATTCCATCTCCGCCGACGACCACTATTCGCTTAGCCCCGTCAGCAACAATCGCATTCCGAATGGCGGCAATGGTGCCCGGCGTGTCAGTAGCCGTTAGCTCAATCACCTCGTGTCTTTGCGAACGAAGGTACGCCAAAGCTTTCGGCGCCCGACGATTCCCGATCATATGCAATTGAACCATGAGCGCTTACTTCTTTCGTGTACGTATTACTTGCCGTGGTAGAGGCGTTGGAGGTCGATCAGTTCAACGTCGGGACGCTTCCGTGAAAAACGTTGAAGCTCGGAGGTAAATCCGGAGCGGCCGAAGAGTAAGCGCTTGGTGGAGGGCATCGCCCGTTTTCCGAGGAGCACAACTTCAGCGTCCAGTCGTTCCAACTCAGCGAGGCCCACAGGTTCAGCGCCCGCCTTGCATTCACCCATCGCGCAGATTCGTTCAACGTCGTCGCGATCAGGTGCCACTCCAACCACATCAATTTGGGCCCGATTGAGCTGCCGCATGATGATTCCAGGGCCGGCCGATCGCAATTCCCCGCCGCTGGTCTCACTCGACGCATAGGACAGCATCCACTCCGCCGCCATCCATTCAAGGTGCGGACCGTAAACCCGACGAGCTAGTCGCGGTTGTGCGTCGGCCCAGACATCGGCTCCTCTTCGACGTGCGATATACGCGCCCGCTCCGGCGCCAACAGTATTCTCTCGGTTCGCAGAACAGGCTCGGTGAGAATAAGCGTTGAAGCACGACGATTGAATGGATCCGGTCGCCTTTCGAGCAACGCAGCCGCAACCAACGCTTCAATTGGCACATGAAGCGCGGAGTCTGGACCGACAGCACGCCAGCTAGTTCGCCTCCATTGCCGCCAAGGCGTTGCGAAGAATCTCTGCTCGAGGAGCCATGCCGGGTAGTTGCACAGGCGGCGCAGGGTTGCGGCCCTCACCAATTGAGTGGAACCGCTGCATGGCTTGCTCAACAAAATCCGGATGGGGAAACACCCAAAACCTGCCCTGCTGAATCGATTCCACAACAAGGTCGGCAACGAAACCTGGTTGCGTTCCTTCATCGATCACCCGGCGAGTTTCGGCACCCAGCGCAGTTTGAAGCGGTGTTGGGACCGGTGCAGCACCGAGTTCGGTTGGCCAGTTTCGCATCGAATCGGCAATACCCGTTTTGACCCAGCCCGGACACAAACAGCTAACACCCACTTTGGCTTCGATGGTGAGCAGGGTGTTGTTCAGACTTTCGGTGAGCGCCACCACTGCATGTTTACTGGCATCGTAGGGAGCCGACGTAACCGGGTACAAGCCAGCAATCGAAGCCGTGTTGACAATGTGTCCGCCATCAGCATTGGCTAGCAGATGCGGAAGGAAGGCTCGAACGCCATGCACGACACCCCAGAAATTGACCCCCATCACCCAATCCCAAACCCCTACGGGCCCAAACCAAGGATCACCGCCACCGCCAACACCCGCGTTGTTACAAACGATTTGGACCGAACCAAACCGTTCAATCGTCGCCCCGGCAAGGGCTTGTACTTCAGCTTCTTTACTGACATCCGTCTGCACGCTTAGGACTTCGACCCCAAGGTCACGAATTCGAGTTTCCGCAGCAGCTAGGGCATCTGCCTGCACGTCGGCCAAGACAATTGAGAGCCCGGCTCGAGCGAATGATTCGGCCAAAGCAAGCCCGATTCCACTGGCCCCTCCGGTAACAACCGCTACTTGACCTTTTCGTAGTTCCATTGCTCGCTCTCCAAATCGTTGCTCGCGCCCTTACACGCTACGTGTGGCAGACGATACCGCAGGGTTCGCATATCTTCACGTTCGGCCGCATAGGTCTTCACCCGCCGTTCTCTCACCTGGCTCGGAGTATTATGATCCAGACGAATTTTTGTCATACCCCCTCGCCAAACTGAAGGGCATGAATGCAATGACCGCCACACTTCTCACCGCTGATGACTACATCGCAACAGGTGATACCCGGCCTCGTTGGACCGAGCTCATCAACGGAGAGGTAGTAGTGAACAATCCCACAGTCCGGCACCAAGTCGCCGTTAGTCGCATACATTTCGAGCTCATGCTTTGGACGCGAAATGGTCCGCAGCGCGGCACTGCTCCTGGTCAGCTCGACATCAAGTTTGACAACGGCAACGTGCTTGCCCCTGATGTCCTTTGGGTTTCGGAGGGTCGCCTTCCCTATGACGCTGCTTACCTCGATTTCGCTCCCGAGTTGGTTGTTGAGGTCAGGTCACCTTCAACGTGGCGTTACGACACAACCGTAAAGTTCCGCATGTACGAGGCCGCCGGGGTTGGCGAAGTGTGGCTGGTAGACACGGCCTCCAAATCCGTACTGGTCTATCGCCGTTCGACCGAATCAAGTCCCGATTTTGACATTGCGTTGGAGCTGGCGGAGGGCGAGCTGTTGATGAGCCCGCTCCTCGAGGGCTTCTCCCTTGACATCACCACGCTGTTCAACGAACCGCGCGGCTGATCGAAGTTTTTCACCGGACGTTGCCCCGGCACTAGCTGACGCCACCACCGCCACCGCCACCACCACGTTGCCGCTGGCCCGACTCTTACGCTTCAGCGACATCCCTCCGGCGTTTAACCGAAATTGAATCGAGTTCCTTCTGTACCCGAAGAGTCGATTTATGGTCGGGACCCAGCGTTTGCAGCAAGTCTGCTCGTTCGACCTTAAGAATTGCCAACGCCTCGTCCAGCTCTCCAGCGTCGGAATAGACCAAAGCAAGGTTCTGCTGAGCCGCCAGCGTGTTTGGGTGAGTGGGTCCAAGAACTCGTTTCGTGTCAGATGCAATTGCCTGCAATATAGGTAGAGCGTCTTCGATCTGGCCTTGTGCAAGGTAAGAGCCCGCGAGGCTGTTCCGGATCGCCATGGTAACTGGATGCGACGCTCCAAGAAATTTCGTTGAGTCCTTTGTCAGCCCCTCAAGACACTTCGTTGCTTTCGCGTAGCGTTCGGTCTTATTCGTTGTAGGTCTTACAAGGCGTGTGGGCCTAAGGTCGCAAATTGCGAGGAGGTGACGAGTCGCAAAGACCTCCAAATGTTCGGTAGTTCCGTAAACGCTGGTTTGGTCCTCGAGAAGTTTCTGCAGCACTTCCCTGGCAGCAGAAGTTTCGCCAGCTTCGATGTGAACAGTGGCCAGGTATGAGCGTGCATCCAAAGTGCTCTGGTGGCGAGAGCCCAAAACCCGTGTTACCTCTGTCACAAACTCAGAAACCTGGTTTGAGGGTTGGTCTCCGGTAATTCCATTCAGTCTTACGAGCCAGAAGCGAGTATCGAAGGTGTCGGGATACTCTGGGCCGAGGTGGTGTTCACGATTCACTAACACTTGTTTGAAGAGCGCCTTGGATTCCTCGTACCGCGCAGCTCGGTAGAGCGTTATCCCGTAAAGCATCAGAGCTGAATCACGTTCAGCACCTACCAATGACCGTGCGAATCGTTCCGTCCGGTCGACCCAGGGGCCGAGCATCGATCCTGCCTGCACGATTTGCACGCGCGTCTCGAACAGGCTCGTCCGTGATATTTGCTCCTCGAGTATTCGCCGCGTGCCGCTATCCAGTGCGAAGTACAGGCCAGGGTCGTTGTCTTCAATTGCATGCAAAGCCTCATCGATTAACAGCAACATTGGGTCCTGAATTTGCGAAGGAGACACCTCGACAAAAACCCGGGCAACATCGTAAGCACGCGTTCCATCGGCCAGTGAAGCTTCGATAGCAGAAGTGACCAATCGTTGATCGCTAACGGGTGCTGACTGCAGGTCTGTCGTTGAAAACCACGCAGAAAGGAAGCTGACGAGAACTGGTAGCGCCTCTCCTCTGTTGTCTTTTATCTGAAAGGCGAGGCGTGCCATTGGTTCGGATAGCTCGTAATAGGTGCGCCGAGCATCGGTGAGCTCCAGGAACTGCGAGTTTACTCTGCGAATCCAGCCTTTTCGATCAAGCTCGATTACCGTTTTGCCGACCGATTTATCATCTGCGTGCATAACGGTCGCAAGTTGCTTGACATTGAGGGCGCCACCGTCTTCGGCAAAACGTCGAACGGCTTTTCGTTCGCGAGGGGACAACCGACCAAGTTGCTCTTGGTAGTACGGAACGAGATCGTCCAGACGCTGAAGCAGAGCATTTGCTAACTCAGAAAGTCCATCAATGGTCAATGAACCCGCTAGCAAAGCCCAAACTCGTGGTTGTCCGCCAGCAAGCGAGTCGATAGCTTGAAGCCGGTGCTCTACCCAACGTGAGTTCGGACCGCGGAGGCGTTCCGCGAGCACCGCTTCCCCGCGATATTCTGCGATTCCGGCCAACATCTGCCTTGCCTCGGCGACAGAAAACGGCTGAAGCTCAATCTTTGAAAAGAACCCGTAAAAAGGAGCGGTCTGTTGCATGACCGAATCGACCAGTTTCGTGGCCGTAACTATCAAGAGTAACGCTGCATCGTTTTCAAGGAATGATCGGAGTTGACGCTGTCCTTGTTCGCCGATTAGCTCAAGAATCTGATCGAAGTTCTCCGCCAGAACTACGACTAGTCCGTCCTCGGCCGACTTCTTGCGAAGAGTCGTCTCTAACTGTTCGGTCGATGGTACGTGCGCCGATGCATTTGCCTTGGGTATGGTTTTCAATCCGCTGAGAATTGCAAGAAGGAAATCCGTATACGAATCAATCGTCCACGGGTCTTCGGGAAGCCAAGCGATTTGGATGTCTTCGATCGACGTGATTCGATGATGCGCAATCGCGATCAGATGTGTTTTTCCAGCACCCCTCGGCCCGACAATCATGCGATGAGCGCGAGAACGCGTGTTTGCAGCCGAACGGACGCGATCCACAAGGTCTGAAGCGATTCGTTCTCGACCGACGAAAAGTTTCTCCAGAATTTCTGGGTCAACCAGGCTCGGCGTGAAGGTTGCTAGCGGGGAAGGGCCACTCATCGCATGAGCCCCCGCCGAACACGCCAGAGGCGTTGCAAACTCTGATACTTCCAGGCCAATTGGCCATTGACAGTCCGCTCCAGATAGTGGTCCTCAATCAACATTTCGACGACGATGCGAAGTGATTTTTCTGTCAGATCTACAGCCTGCAGATTCCCCGAACTTGCCTCGTCAAGCAGGATTTCGGCGGTCCCAATATTCTCGCCGTAGTAATCGTCGATCCGGGTGAGCAAATGCGTGAGGTTTGCGGATCGATCGTTCCGGAGGAAACACTCGTCGAGCACTAGGCCGACATCTTCAACGGCAACGACCTTGAGACCCTCATCACGCACATGCTCCCCGATCATGTGAACGAGAATGGCAATCCCATCCGTCGCACGAGCAATCTCGTCACGCACTCGTCCAGACTCAACACTGTTCTGCTCTATGCCAGCGTCAAGAAGGACACACCCTGCAAGCCATGACGCCCAGATGGGGTCGAGCGGACCAAGCTTGAAAACCTTGGTGTTGTTGATCGCTTGGCTAGTTGCGCCAATTTCTGTGAGGACGTGGTGGAAGCCAATCGAGCCGGTCAACACCCATAAGACACCTCGGCACTCTTCCCGAAGTCGCCGCAACGTTCCGAGGAAGGCACGAGCGCTTGAGGGGCCTTCTAGTTTCCCGATTTCTCGTACGACCTCGGTGAGCTCATCGACCGACAAGACCAGCCGGGTTCCATCTCTCAAAAGCGACTCACTAATACTTTGTACGGCCTGTTCAAGCGCCACAAGGGGCTTATCTTCGTAGGCAACTGAGAGCTGAAATGGACCTAGGTCTATTTGCCTCACGTACCTCCCAACGATCTCAAGAAATCCGCGTTTCTCGCCAACGGCACTCCGCAAGGTTCCCAGCAGCGAGATCGCAACTTCTGTGGTCGTCTGGCGGCCCTGAAGGCTCACCTTGCGACCAAACCAACCCGTTGGAAGCTTGCTCACAAGTAGCTCGGCGAAACTCGTTTTTCCAAACCGCCGTGGCTCGTCAAGCAACAGGTTCTCCCCTCTCTTCAAGTAGGAGATTGCAAGCTCGACAGCATCGTTGCGCCCAAATACTTCGAACACATCGAGAGTGGCTCCAGCTTTCGCTGCAATCGGGCGAATCGGCGGGATGTCTGAAGTTTGAAAAGGCACAAGAAAATTGTACGGCAAATTTCCCGTCTAAATCAACGGCAAATTTTCCGTTCATTTTACGTCGGTACGTTTTGACTTTGCGTCCAGCGAGTTCGATTTCAATGCAACACCTTCGTCTCCCGTTACAGGTACTGGCCAGTTGAGACGAGATCTCGCTCAGCGCCGATCGATATCAGACCTTTCTCGATTTGCAACAGTTCGGCCAATGAAGCGCCGGTTAACTCGATGCCATTTGGACTTCCAAGACGTGCGGTTGCTTCGGCACGCGAAAAACGTCCGACATGGATATTGGCCAAGCACCTTCCTGGGCGGACAATCGCTGGGTGAACAGCTTGAATAGGTTCGTTTGTCGTTAGACACACAATTACCCGACGACCTTGCCCAAGCGCACCATCGCAAACGTTGAGAAGCCGAGACAAAGCCTGGCCGCTTAGCGACTTGGCATCAGCGCGCACCAGTTCATCGCAGTCTTCGAGGACCAGCATCGTCCATCGCTTGTTCTTGGGAAAACGTCCGTGGCGTTCTTCGCACTTGTTCCCTTGAATTCCCAGTGCTTGCTCGTCAACCTCTTCGTGGGAACCATCCTCATCTTCGTCGATCTGCGCACTTAGCACTGCCCCAAAAAGGTAAGCGGGTTCGGCGAACAGCCGATCGGGGTCGAGGACATAGGTGGTGTCGCACCAAGAATTCCACGCGCCCGACAACGACCGAAGCAAGGTAGTTTTTCCTGTGCCAGGTTCACCATGCAGCAGAATAATCCGTCCATTTGGAACCCCGGGAACAGTAGTTTCGATAAGTGCGCTTAACGCAGCGCGAGCCCCAGAAGTGTAGTTACGAGCAATCGATTGCCACGCATCGAACGAGGTTGTTCTGGTCTCGCGAACCGGCGCACGCCCATTGTTGTAAAGGAACGTTGCATCGACTTGGCCGGGAACAGCAGGAGCTTCATTCGTCCCCCACGACATAACCGAATCAGCCACGCGATCGACCGTTTCACCATCGCGGCCAGCAATCGCACAGTAGAGATCCTGTTGACGATACCGCTGAAGTTGGGCGATCCAACCATCACCCGCGACAAGCAGCGAGATGGATCGTTCGCCCCGCGAGACGCGCACGATCGATCCGCCTTCGGGGACCAAAACTTGATCGGCGGCAACCTTGAGAATCTTGATGTCGCGGTTCACCGGAAGTGAGCCCGAAGCATAAGCAAACGTAACGGCCAACTTATTGACGTCGAATTCGGTTAACGAGTCGTCAAAGGTGGCACGCGTGACCATGCGCGCAAGAATGCGCTCCGCTGCTTCAACGGCGGAACCGCTGCACTGAGTTGATGGTGTTGCGGAGTTGCTATTCATTAGTGATTCCGAATCGTTTTCAACGCATCGATGAAGTTCACCGCGCTCTCGAATCGGGGCTTGACATTCTGCTCTACGCAGTTCTGCAAATCCACTGAATTACGTTTCTCTCCCGGATCCCTGTGCATCGTTGCTCCCAGCGCACCGATGTTCATCCGCAAGACCTGGGAATCGCCAACGGAATGAGCAGAACGATCATGAACCTGAGTACGTTGACGGGGATCCAAACCATGTTCGTAATCTTGGGCGAACGCCGCCGCTCGGGAGCTTTCAGCGCCGTTTGGATTACCGGTGCCATAGTCGCAGGGCTCGGTATCGCAGGTTCACTTATCATGCGTTCAGGCAAACCTCGTCGAGCGCTGGTTGCTCAACGCGCTTAACAATCCTTATTTTCCGTGAAACGTTGCAGACCGTTTTTCCAGAAACGACTGCACGCCTTCGCGGTGATCTTCTGTAGCGAACAATGTGGCCAAGGTCGACGAGACCCAAACGCCGAGTTCCGACCAGTTGGGATCGACGGCACGGAGCAAAACGCCGGATCGGTAACGGTCACGATTATGCAGCGCGCAGATGATTCCCTTATCGCTTTCTCCAGACCCGCATAGGCCGAATGGGTAAGGGCATTTCGGGCCTCGGGTCGATTAAGGGTGACCACCTGTATATGGCCCTGCTCCAAACCGCTGAGCGATTCTTGACCGATACTTGCAGCCAGCTCGTCGACGCTTGGGTAGGACACCAATACTTCTGCGGCTTCAGTCATGGAGTGCAGCATCGCTCAATCGAAAGCACCCGTCCAAATTCGTGACCAGCATGGGGATTCAGGTTCACCTGCACGAGCCAACGTCGCTTGCCCCGTAAGGTAGCGAGTTCAATGTTCACTTCCACACATATCATCATCGGATTCGTTGCGGCACTGATCATTGGGCTGTCTAAGACCGCCATCCCTGGAGGCGGGCTCTTAGCCACCCCGCTTCTCGCCACCGTAGTTTCCGGGCGACTTATCGCCGGAACCATGCTGCCGCTCCTCCTCATTGCCGATGTCTTTGCCGTCACGTGGTTCGGTCGCCACGCACGCCGCGATGTGCTTCGGCCGATTGTCCCTACGGTGATACTCGGGTTCGCAGCCGGCACACTATTCTACGTGCTGTTGGGTTCGGGCGGACGGGTCCTCGATGTTGTCATCGGGGGCACCATTGCGCTGCTAGTCATTCTTCAAAGTGCACGTATCATTCGCGCTACTCCCCCAAAGCCCGCGACTCCCCAGATCACGCGAATTGTTGGCGCTACTGGGGGCTTCACCACGTTCGTATCCAATGCTGCGGGCCCGATCATGAACACGTACCTCACGGGAATTGGACTTCCGAAGGAGGAAATGGTGGGAACGAGTTCTTGGTTCTACTTTGGTGTGAACGTTCTCAAAATTCCCGTGTACTCAGCAATCGGCTGGTTTGCGGCCGGTGGTTCCTTTTTCACCAGCACCACCCTGCGGTTCGATGCCGCCGTTTCACCAGGTGTTGCCGTGGGCTTGCTTGGCGGCCGCTGGCTACTGCCTCGAATCGACCAACGCACCTTCAACATCGTCGTACTTGTACTTGCCGGCATCGGCGCAACAAAACTGCTCGTTGGCGTCTAGCGACTTTGCGAAAATGCGAAGTTACGGGCCGCGCAAGAAAGTGGCTTTTGTGACACGTACGTCTCCAAAGTTCAGCTTGTTGAGCGTGGCGAGTAGAAAAACAAATCGCTGCTACCAAGTACCCCCGTCGACACGAAGCATAGAAGCGGTGGTGAAGCTCGATGCCGGGCTTGCTAGATACAACGCGGACGTAACAACTTCGTGGGGTAGACCAGGACGACCGAGTGCATTGTTGGCATGTTCGCGCATCTCCGGGGTCCAGGCTTTCGAGATATCAGTGAGGAACGGCCCCGCAGACAGCGTGTTGATTCGCACTCGCGGGCCGTACTCATGCGCCAGTGAAAGCGTCATGGCATTCAGGGCAGATTTCGCGGAGCTGTAAGGCACAACTTCGGGTAATGGCATAGAACCGCCACTGGATGACACGTTGATGATCGAACCACCATCACCATCGAACATGCGCTTTCCTATGACCGACGCCAACCGGAATGGTCCTTTAAAATTGAGGCTAACGACCTTGTCGAACAAGTCCTCGGTCACCTCATGACTCGGCACGCGTGGGCCCATTCCCGCGTTGTTCACCAAAATATCGATACGACCAAACGCGGCGTAGGACTCTTCGATCAACCGATCACATTCGTCCCACTTGCCAACGTGCGCAGCGATCGCTAAGGCTTCACGTCCCATTGCTCGAACCTCGCCTGCCACCACTTCACAAGCATCGAGTTTACGGCTAGCGATGATGATGTCGGCACCGTGGGCGGCGAATGCTTTCACCATCTCGTAGCCAAGCCCGCGACTCCCCCCAGTTATCAGCGCAATTTTTCCGGTGAGATCGAAAAGCGGATCAATGCGGTTTGATCTCGCAGAGCTGTTTCCATCAGACATTGTTCAGTTCCTTTGCGTACGTATGTTTTACGGCTTCGAAGCGAGTTCGGATGTGATCCGTTGGGAACATACCAGGTGCAGGCGTAACACCCTTCAGGAAGGCTTTGGCTACCTGCACCTTGTGCACTTCTCTAAGCCCGTCAGCCAGGGCAAGACTAGGCAAGCCCATCCACATGTCGGCGAGTGGGGTTTCCAACGTGACGCCCAGTGAACCGTGGAGTTGAATCGCCCGTTGCACAATGTAGCGGTAGATCTTCGCCATCTGTACTTTGCATATCGCGATGTAAGTGCGAGCGGCTCCGTGCGGTTGATTGTCGATGATCCATGCCGTCTTCAGCACGAGCAGCCGAAACTCTTCAAGCTCAATCGCGCTATCGGCGATCATGCCTTGCACGAATTGGTGATCGAACAAAATTGCGACCCTGTGCCCGACGCGAAACGGCTCGTTCCAACAATCTGTCGAAATCATGCAACAGCATCGTGCGCGCTGCTCGCGGATAGCTCAAAGACGCGCCGCTACTCTTCAAAGAACAACGGCGGCACTCGATCTAAATACCCAAGCCGACCTCCTCGACGGCATGCATCGGTCGATGAGCGGCGCCACCGAAACTCGCTGTTTCACTGGCGTTCGGCAAAGAACTGGACATAACCGTCGGTGGCTTCGGCTTCATCGGCCGCGAGTTTGGTTCGACGGCACAAACGCAGCATCGGTGTGTTTGCTGAGTGCACGAGCCAGATGGCATACGGTTCTCGACGCAGGGCTTCAACCAGCAAAGTGGTAAAAAGAGCAACGCCGACTCCAGCACCACGGAATCTGGCATCAACGCACATCGAACCGAGACGCATGGTGTGTTGGTAAACCGGATCTGGATAGGCGATTGCGACGCCAAGAAAAGTCTCCTCCGGCACGGTAACGCCAGCAGTTCGATCGACGTTGAATCGAACACCAACAGATGCCACTGCGGAGAACATCACGGTTGCAGGATTACGGAGGTGCCACATCGCTCGGCCATCGAGCAGGAATGATTCGGCTTCCTGTTCCCACGGCTCGGAATCTTCTGCTCGCTGAAAGTGTCCCAATCGCCAACTGTTTCGGGCGGTAATCCGAACAATCCTCAAGGCTGCAAGACCCCAGTTCGAGCGATGAGCTTCTTCTTGGTTTTGGCCGCAAAACGAGCGGCATCAATGGTGGACTCAAGCGGGGACGCCATCGATTCATCTGCCTTGCGAGCCTGCTCAATAAATCCAACTATCGGCTCCGTGGAACCCTGCTCCGCGGCCGATGCCACCACTTCGGCAAAGCTCCGTAACCACCACGTTCGGTGCACCGGCAACCAGTCGGCTACGTAGCCGGCTTCAGCCAAAGCTGATGGCGAGGGATCCTCACGAGCGAGCTCCACAACCGCATGAGCGAGCAAACCCATGAACCGGTGGAGCTGCTGATCATTGTCGTACGCCGCACGCGAAGTGAGGACCAATGATTCCGAGCGCCGCCCATCAAAGACTCCAATTGGACTCCGCCCGGCCTCAGCCAAGACTTCAGGATCACGCAAGTCCGAAGCCGTGACTGTCCGCAGAATCAATGAAGGCATGCCAATCATGTTACCGCGTCTTCCGGCAATATGTCAAAGTTCTGGCGTTCTTTTGGCAATTTAGACTCTGGAAGGTTTGACCTAAACGGATGCGACGGTGAAACGAAACGAAGTGCTCGAATCTTCGATCTTGAAGGTCGTGGCGCTAGAATTGTGCCGTGATCCAGTTGCAATTTTCCCGCGAAGAGCTCCTCAGCGAACATGACTACGCCCAGCCCCACGTTGCGGGTGGACGTCGGATGCATGGCGGACTTTTGGCCGACGGAACCTACCAACCACCTCGCTCCCTAGGCCGCACGGTCGCGCTTGATGCTTGGACCAAGGCATTGCGCTCACGAGGCGGGGAGCTTTTCGACGCCAACTCCTCTCTGCTCGACGGGGACCGAATTCCCTCGGTGGAGCAATCCCGCGTGCTGCTTCGTCATGGCCTTGGGGAAACGTTCTGGAACAATTTGACCATCATCGGCAAGATCGAAGCAAAGGGCCGACTCTTGGCCGACATTGAATTTCCCGATTTGCAACCCTTCATCGTCGACGACATTACGCACATGGCCATTGGGCACCTCAACAAGGGTTTGCTCTTCGCTCACGGAATCGACGAAGGCGGACAGCCCGATATCGGCATTGGTGGCCACGATGAAATGTGGTTCGTGGCTCGAGACTTGGTGTTTGGTGCCGGCGCGTTTACCGATGTTGAACCTGCCGAGAGCATCGCCCGCCCCGAGGCAGGTTCACGATTCATGCCCGAGATTTCCCCGGCGGTTGAGGGATTGTTGTCCTTGGTGATGAACCTCCTCATTATCGAGTTCCGTGCCGAGATTGGCTTCACCGCCACGCAGGAGATTGTTCGCACCCCTGATCTTTTTGCGGATCGACGAGCTGATGCCGAACTCGCTGCCGTCATCGTTGAACGTATTCGTACCGATGAAACCATTCACATTTCATCGCTACAGCTCTACCTTGGCGAATTGCGTACGGTCCGATTCAAAACGCTCGACGGCGGAGAAATTGGCGGCGCAGAGTTGATCGATCGTTTCTGGGGCGGCTTGGTGCATTGGGCAACCATCGAACAACCACGCCAGTTTTCTGCAATACAAAGCGCGCTTATCGAAGATCGAATCCGCTTGGCTCCCAACGCCGATCAAGTCCTGGCCGAGTTCCGCGCTGCTTGATAGGAATACTTCCAATTCAGGTTCTCGGCATGTGGGTTTGAGCAATGGGGCGTGTAGCTGAAGGGTGGTGCGGCACTGAGCCACTCAAAGACCCTGGAGCAACTTGCCAACCGCCACCATTCGCGAACTCTTGGCCGAACTGCGGGCCCGAATGGGAACGCATCAACGCTGAACTTTTCCTCGATCCGGTCGGCCACCGAGGTTTACCCGACACGCAACAGCTTTCCAGCCAGCCATCAGCCAGCCCCATTGAGTTACGCTAACAAGCATGGCGTATCAGGAACCAGAGTTCCTGCCCTGGGACGGCCGACGGGTTCCGATCACCTTCGTTGGCGGGTACTTGGGTGCGGGGAAGACCACGGTCATCAACGAGGTAATCGCACACGCCGATCGCCCGATTGCGGTGATCGTCAACGACGTTGGTTCCATCAACATTGATGCCAAGCTGATTCGCAAACGTCACGGCGACATGATCGAAGTGACCAACGGTTGCGTGTGTTGCAGCTCCATCAATGGCATGGGTGCAGCCTTTGACCAAATCCGTGCACGCCCCGTTCCGCCAGATCACGTGCTGGTGGAATTGAGTGGAGTTGCCGAACCGCAGCGCATGATTCCCTGGAGTCAATCAGCCGGGTTCATGCTCGACGGCGTGGTCGTGGTGGTAGCTGCCGATCAACTTGCTCCAGGCGCCTTACCCGATTGGATTCAGC
>JAYTWN010000296.1:0-13861 GCA_043743435.1 Acidimicrobiia bacterium | reverse complement strand
TCATGGAGGCTTGCGCGTGGGCCTTGGCCGCGGGGTGAGCGGGGGAGGGCACAAGCAGGTTCACGGCACCAACCCGCACGCAGGTATCGGCGCCTACATCGCCTTGCCAGCGCCATGAATGTTCGCCACCGGGCCAGTGCAACCGTGCCGACGTGATTCCACCGCGAAGTGCGTGACGAAGATCGGAAACTACATGGACGTCGAGAGCAAAGGCGTCGCCCACGGTTACTACTTCAGGTAAACGGTCGGCCACCACGATGACGGGATGACAGGCTTCGGTGACGGTTTCGAAGGCCAGCTTCGGTGCACGGTCGTGGCCAAGGATTGACCAGGTGACGGCGGGGTGATCGAGCGCATCGGCAAGGCTGAACAGTGCGAAGCCACCGTTGGGTTTGTACTTGATGCGGCGCATTTCTTCAATGGCTCGTCTCAACAACTCCGCTTGGTAGACCTGGGTAGCGTGCTGCCACTGTTCAAACGTTTCGTAGTTCGCCGGTGGAACGTAGCGATCAAAGAACGTTTTCTGCAATGAGTGATTCCGCCCAAGGGTGGTCCAATCGAGATCAGGCCACTGTTCAGGTTTACAAAAGTCTGCACGCGTAGGAATTGCTTGAGCGCCGAACTCGGAAACGAAACGGGCCATGCGGGGGAACCGTCCGAAGAACTTTGGGAGGTCGCGTTCTTTGCCGTGATACCAACCGAAATACAAATGCGAATCGGTGCCGCCACTGAGCGGGCCGGGGAGAATTCCGGAGTGTGCAGTAACCGGTCGGGAAGGGTCGGCAGTACTAAGTGCACGATGTATTCCGAAATCGAGGACGGATTTGTTCCAGGTAGGGAGTTCTTGCAACGCGAAATACTTGGTGGCCATCTCCGCTAAACGTTTCGGTGAACCATTCAAATCGGCGGGATCGAGATCAATGGCCAGTGGTTCGTTGTGTCCACACCACGTGATCACGCTGGGGTGATGGCCGAGAAGGTCAACCGCCTCCCGGGCCTGGCGTACCGCTTGTTTGCGAACCGAGCGGGCGTATCCCCATTGCAGGGGCATGTCCTGCCAGATGCACATGCCAGCTTCGTCGGCAGCGTCGTAGATAGCCGGGTGAGAGATATGGGCGTGAAGGCGGATCAGATTGAGCCCGGCCTCTTTCGCTAAGGCCACGTCGTGAGCCAATTCGGTAGGGGTCGCCTCTCCGATAGCCATTCTCGTCGGCCCCAGGTTGGCGCCTTTTAGGTGGAGTCGTTCGCCATTAATTTCGAAGAGATAGTTCTTCATCCGAACTTGGCGCAACCCGATGCGAAGCTGACGTGAATCGGAAATCTCGTCGTCACCGGTGGAGTTGTTGACAACCACGGCAACGGTCAGGTCGGTCATCGTAGGTGTACCTAGGGAGTAGGGCCACCATAGTTTTGGTCGTTCCACGGTGACGCGCCATTCGATGCGATTGTCACCTTTGGCTACGCGATGTTCGGCTTCGTTGAGGGTTCCGCCGATATTGGTGCGCAGCGTAACGGTTTGTTGTTCGGTGGCGTTCACCACAACGCGAAGCAATACCTCGGCTCGCTCAGTGGAGGCTTCGGTACACACGGCGCGGAAGTGGCTGATGCGAACCGGACCAGATTCTTCGATGGTGACTGGCTGCCAAATGCCGCCAGGGTTCCAATCGGGATGGATGCAATCCCAGTGTTGAAAGACTCCGGTGAGGTTTCGTTTCGATTTGCGATCGTGCTGTGGTGCGCAGGTCACCTCAACGGCGAGTGTGTGCTCGGCGTGGTCCTCGCCGCCTGCGCCCAACGCTTCAGTGATTTCAAACTCATGGGGGCAGAAGTAGCCCTCGGTGTCGCCCAGGTAGGTGCCATCGAGCCACACGTCTCCTTGATAGAAGACCCCAGCAAAACGTAACCACGAGCGACGACCTTGAAGTGGTTGAGCGGCCTTAAAGGTGGTGCGGAGTAAAAGTGGCGCATCGTTGTCTGCGAACGCTGGGGTTGAGCGCCAGTGACCGGGCACTTGTAGCTGATACCACCCGTTGGCATCAAAGGCGGGATCGGTAAACACCCGTCGCAATTCATCGTTGGCTTCGTTTGCGTGCCAGCTTCCACCCAAATCAATCATCACCGTCGAGGCTACCCAACTCCAACCCAAAACCGGTGCCAGCTGACGGGCATCAAAACGTGGGCAGGTCAGTGATTAGTCGATCGCTGTTTGGCCGGTCACTGTTTGGTTGGCGCCATTAGGTTGGAGTGCGCAATCGATTGAGGACTTGCGTGCCGAGCGGTGAGAGTTGATACCCCACGCGCATACTTTCGGTTAGGCCCAGTTCTTTCAGCCGTCGAACACTGGTTTTGAACAACACGGTTTCCAAATTCTCCAGCTCAGCCAACTCCGGTGCTCGCCTGCACGGCCAGTGTTCGATCAGTGTGAGCGCTCGCGTGGCCCAGTCCCCACGATTACTCCGGGTTTCCATGAGCCGAACTTTTGCCGCTAGGGCATGGAGGTCTTCATCAGACAGTTCAGCAGACCTCAGGGCAATTCTGCGGTCTTCGCCAACGTAACGAATCTCAACTCGATAGATCAGACTGTGCTCGGTGGGCTTGGCCGTACGACCGCGAGCGCCCGCAGGACGTTCGCGAAACAACTCGGTAGTGAGCGCTTCTGCTGAAGTGAATCCGGCGCGTACGGCATCGGCATCAGTGATCGAAGCGGGGTCAACCACGTCAACGTTTTCTATGGCCAACTCGCCAAGGGAGTTCCGAAGACGCCCGCCCGCCTTCACGGTTGGCTTGCGCCACCTGCGAAAAGCCAGATCAACTTCGCCCAAGCGAATTCGTTCAAGAGTCTTGATCGGAATCAACATGGCTAAGAGTTTGCCTCTTCCATGAGGTGCTGACCGTCCGTCAACCACAGCAACCAGAGCCGATGCCCAAGAACTTTTAAGCGTGCTTGGGTCACCAGTATCAAAACTATGACCTCTCAGTAGACGGTTGTCATCGCACCAAACCTAAGGGATTAGCCAATGGGAGCCAGGTCGCATTTGTTCAACGAGTGTTCTAGAGCTTGGTGGATGTTCCTTTGAAGCAACCGATGAAGTATGGGAATTCCAGCGTTGCGGAGTAGTGGTACATCGTGACTACTTTGCCGTCGAGCAGGATCGGCGAGGTGCGGCCGTGGCATTCATCGAGATCAGCATTGGTTGGGAGCGCTCCCGCTGCATCGCGTTCCACGACAATTGGGAAGCCATCGGAAATCCAACCAACAACGGTCGAAGGACCGGTTGCGGCGTTGCGAATGCAGGACGGGATGCTGTGATAGTGGTAGATGGTCATGGCCGGATGGCCTTGGCACACGTCTTGTGATTCGTGTGCAACTGCATCGAGTCCTTTGCCATCGAGGGAGTTGAAGACCTTCACGCCATTGCGAAGCATGCCAACGGTTCCCTCCGACATGCACGTAGCTTTCGATCCCACGATTCCGGTTTCCACCAGTGTGACGGTTGTAGCGGCCTCGGTGATTCGGCCCGGGTTGCGATCATATGCGTACGAAGGATCATCGGTGGCAATCGGGAAGGTTCCTGATTTCATATCCACAGGCAGGTTGTTCGATGTGAGGACTCGCTTTCCGCCGCTGACCGTTTCGGAGTACTTTGCCGTGGGCCATGAGACGTCACCCTTGACCGCCAGCTTCGTAGTGGAATCCCACGTTCCGGCTGCGACATTCAACCACGGTCCATTCGCCTGGGCACCGGGTGCGTTGGGATTTCCTGCTCGGCAAGCGAAGAGCTTTCCGATACCGGCTGCCGTTGTGGAGACGCTTGCATCACCAATTGGCAATTTTGTTGGATCTACCTTGGCGCCACTCCAGGTGTTTACGATCGCTGAACTTGGCGTTGCTGAGGTGGTTGTTGCAACGTTTGTCGGTGCGGTTGCAGTGGTTGGGGTCACTGCCGCGGTAGTACTAGCTTCTGCTTTTGTTGTTGTGGCCTTGGCACTAGTGCTTGTTACTTTTGGGGTTCTCTTAAAGGGCTGTTTTCTGGTCACTCTATTGTTGACCGTGGCTCTGGAAGCGGCGTTTGCGATCATGGTTCCCCCGCCAGCTAGTGCAAGAGCACCCGCAAGAATGGCCGCAAGAGTTTTTAGGGTCGGCTTCTGAGCAAGGATGCGGAATTGGGGCTGGGGTTGTTTCATCATGGAATCATCTTAAAGTTCTTTCCTCAGAACCTCTTCAGAAACACCTGAGTAGTGCGCTGAGGTTCGCGATTGCTCACGCCACACGTCACACGTGAATTAACGAGCGACGCGAAACCCGATATTGCTGGCGGTGTTGTCAGGCGTTGATCCCATTGCGAGCTGCTGGCCGATACCGTCGGCAGTATGAAGCGTGCCAGAGGAATGATCCACCCCCGAGAAGCACGGGGTCATGTTCGTTGGCTGGAACGTGTCGATGTGGTCGAACGAAACTTTCGGCGGTCCATTCTCGTAAGCGCGGTGACAGCGGGATAGGCGCGGTTCGATCGGCTACTAGTCATGAACCAATCTTCGACGCTCAAGCTCAGAACTACCTCAGAACGGCTGATGGTCAACCTCCATGTTCATGACGCCAGTGTCCGGTTCTTACAGGACGGCCGCTGGAGCGACCCAATCTGCACGTGTCGTGTGAGGCAAGCACAGTCGAGCAGCAACGATGACCTTGCGGTACTGTTCTTTTATGAGCTCAAACCTTCGAAATTACACCAAGGCCCTGTATTCGTTTGATCACGTGATGAAGTTGACGAACGAGAAAACGTGGGCTCGAAAGGCACCTTTTCCGGGCTGGACCGGCGAGAGCATTTACGTGCATGTCATTGACCAGGTAAAGCAGGTCAACAGTCAAGCGACTGTTGGAAAGAACCCGAAAGGTTCGGTGAAACTCAGCGCTGATCCCTACGCCGCATGGGCCAAAGTTCGCGATCAGACACTTGAAGCACTCGACCATCCAGGTGCACTGCAACGAGTTGCGAATGAACCATTTGGCCCCGAGTTCGGTTCGTTCCCAGTTGATGGGCTCATTGGTTTCATGGCGGCTGAACTCATACCCCACGTATGGGATCTCGCTCGCACCGCAAAAGTTGACGACCGGCTCGATGAAGGGCTTTGCAAGGTCGCTCTCGCCACGTGGAAGACGCTGCCTAGTGAGATGCTCCGGAGTCCAAGTTTCTTCGGCCCGGAGACCAAAGCGCCAAAAGGTGCTGATGCGCAGACCCGGCTGCTGCTCTTCCTCGGGCGATCCGTATAGCTCGCTTCAGCACGTCAGCGTAGGCAACTCGAGTAGTGGTCAAACGTTTGGTGGGTTCAAAAGAGAGACTAACCCAATGGGATCGCCAGAATTGGTGAGTTCGCTGAGTGGTTTGAAGCTTGTGGTCCGTATCGAATTCGGTCTGCGCAACTCGGTACGCCCCGAGTCAGCGATGAGCGAGTGCGTATTCGATTGCCGCTCGCACCGCGGTTACTTGCGCGGTGATGCACTGGGCTGGACTTGTTTGAGGGCTGTCGGGATAGACCTCGGTGAGCGTACGAAACGGAGCGTTGGTGATTGCTGCGCCGAGCCCATACTCGCGCATCGGGTAGAGGATCACCCCTGGGGCTGAGATCGCCGTGCCGATGATCTCGTTCTTTGCATCGGCGGGTGCAATGTGGGTTACGTGGGAGACCGCGCTGATAATCGCGGCTTGAAATTCCAGTTGCGGGTTGGCAGTATCGCCGCAAAGGTAGAACCCGTCGGGGATCTCTTCGGGGTCGTAGACCAAACCGTCGCGGGCGGCGAGCGACGGGCGAAACTCGGTCTCGTCGCTGTCGGTCGTTTCGTGCAGGTCGATGTGAAGCAGCACGAGGTCGGCGAGGGGGGAGACCAGGCGCATCAGGGCGGCGGCCTCTTCCACAGTTGTCGCTGGGTGAAATGAACGGTTCGGGTCTTGGGCCTCGGCGTTCCACCGGTGTACGCGTTCGTATGCCCACGGACTAATGCATGGTGCGACCAACACATCGAAGCGGTCGTCGCCGATGTGTTCTTCGATGAAGGTAAGCGCGCTTAGCATGCCACTAGTTTCATAACCGTGCACGCCGCCGGTCACAAGGACGAGCGGACGCTCGTCGCTCCAGGCGCGGTTGCGGATCGCAAAGAGCGGGTGGCTGTCGCTGGCGATGTCGAGTGCGCCGTACTGGATTACGTCGTACCGGTCCCCAAGCGCTTGAATCCGCACCACTACGTCGTCGGGATAGCTCCTTTGTCGTCGTTGTGAGGCCTTCCATAGTGCGCGTTCCGGGGCGCCCCACGCAACGCCCGTGGTGCCAATCTGGATGCGGTCTGTAAAAGTCACCCCACTAGTTGACCCTATTTCTAGAGGCCGAAAATACGGTCCGATTGGTCCGCTTGGGAACTGCCGTTCGCCACAGATGCATTTAGTATCGATCCAGTGAACCAATCATGCCGGTAGTGACTTTGCTATGGCTTGCCAATGGCCCTTTGTGCCCTCCTCGATTCGCGTAACGCTTCAGCTCTAGGTCTCAGCAACACCCTCGAACATCAAATCACGCAGTCGGAGTCCTTCGAGAGGACCACAAGGTCGCAGCACTAAGGACCAGACAGAGTGGCGAGTAGAGCAACAGGTTCGCCCGACGAAACTCCAAAGTTTCCTTGAAGAGGCCAGACGACGAAACCAACAGCCCAACCGCGCCTCGCAGAACCAGCACGACTCCCACGGTCTTTGTTCCTAGATGAGCGAGAACAAAGGTCTTTGGGTCGGTGACTCGGCCTCGCAACACCACCAAACCAGAAGCAGTCCCTAGCAGCGCAGCGACAACGAAGCAGGCACCTTGCGACGGAAAGACTGATCCGCCAACCACCTTCCCGGCTAGCGACTGGAGATCGGTTCCCGGCCAGGTTGTGACACCGGCACCCCAGGCCCCGTGAAGCGCGCCGACTCCTGCTAACACGATCGCGGCAATATCTCCCGCAGAGCGTTGAGCCGGAGAGGTCGGAACTGGCCTTAGGTAGAGCATGGAGAGCCCTCGGCGGAGAAGCCGCACGCGCAACGACAGCCGGCGCTTCTCGACCCGCTCATCATCGAGTTCACGAACGGCGTTATCGAGGCCATCTTCGACGAGCGCATCGTGGAGCGGTCTTACAACTAAAGGCCAAAGAATCCGCATCGATCCAAGGCTTTCGCCCTTTAAAATATGTCGAAGAATGCAACCACCGTTAGGAGACTCTTCTAGCTCGAAGGAGTGGGTTCCTCGAAGTCCGATGCGATCATCGAAACGGAAGACGACTCGATGTTGATCAGCGCTTGCCACCGAATAACGAACAAAGCCATGACCACCGCTCGAGCCCTCCTTTAGACCGCTCGAAAACTTCATCGCGGGCCAACGGTCCTTCGGCCAGAGCACATCGTTTTCCGAGGACAAACGATGCACAAGCGCAGCAACATTGTTGATGTTTGCCCGCAGGTTACGGGAGTGAACGTTTAGAATCATGAGTCCTCAATATCTTCCATACGGTATCGTATGGTTCATAGACGTACGATACCGTATGGTATGCCAAAACGGATAGTGGATAAGCCAGTGACCTCGGCCACCCGGCTCACCAGGGAGGACTGGGTCGGTGCTGCCATCAGCGCGGTCGAGCATGGGGGGATCGCGGGGATCGCTGTCGAGCCAATTGCAGTAGCGCTCGGAACAACCAAAGGAAGCTTTTACTGGCACTTCGCCAACCGTGACGAACTGGTAGCGGCTGTGATGGGGCAGTGGGAAGAACTAGCTACGAACGCCGTGATCGCCAGCGTCACCGAGGTTACCGATCCATTGGATCGCCTACGCCAACTTCTCAACGTTGTCTTCGGTCACGAACGCGAAGACCGGATCGAGGCGCGGATCGTCTTGGCGCCGTTCGATGAGCGGGTGAGTCCCACGGTCGAACGAGTGACAACCTTGCGCATCGAATTTCTCGTTGCCCTCTTTCGGGGCCTTGGGTTCACCCGGTCGACTGCATCCAAACGTGCCCGAATTGCCTATGCCGCCTACCTCGGCCACATCCGACTGGTACTCGACGATCGGCCGACAACCTCGACAGCCCATCCAACAGCGGCAGCCACCAGAGCCTATGCCCAAGAACTTCTAAGCGTGCTCACATCACCTGCTTCAAAGGCGTAACTGATCCAACACGTCCTCACGGAACTAGTCAAACAACGCGGGGTTGAGACAACGCATACAGCACTGAAACGAAAGAACAAGTGAACAAGAGCAAGTGAACTGTCAACGATATTGAAGGTTCGGTTTGATTTGCGGCGTTCCGAATCATGTTGCCTTCGTTGTTGATCGAAGTTTGCCGCTCTTTGTTGTGGGGGTAGAGGCTGTGGTGCTGGCGTGTTGGTGGACGTGGGCTCGTTGGCCGTCGCGGTCAAAGATCGTTTCCGGGCGCGGGCGGACATGGTCGCATCGCTTGGAATTACACCTACGGAGCACATGACTGGCTTAGGCGACTTCATCGAAATTGCCCAGGCTGGCGAAACCTCGGCGATCGGGGTCTTTGCCGCGGGAAACGTCACCGGTCCAAGCCATCAGGTGCTCCAGGCCGCAGCGCATGCCAGTTGGGTAACGTCGGATGAGCGGGGTCTGCACAATGTCCTGAACGCAGTGGCCCCGGGCGGGTTGTTGCTCATTGTTAGTCACGACCTTGAAGCGATGAGGGCGCACGCTGCAACCCATGAAAACAGTCGGCCTTTCGACCCCAATGCTTATGTTCGTGTTGAAGACTTTGTAAACACGCTTACTAACAAGCCAGATTGGACAATCGAGGTGAACGAGTCCCGCGCGCGTCCTTCAGGAGCATCCTCTCACCACATCAACGACATCGTCTTTCGCGCCCGACGCGACGCTAACTGAATGGTGCTGCGACGTCGAGGCGTTTTGTCACGAGCCGGTGCTGGAACTCGATAGGTGGTGTTTCCCGCATTGGTTCCTTTTTGGTTTCAGGTGTGAGCTGGAGCGGATTGCAGATCGGCGAGTAACAGCGTGACTCGGTCACCGATTTCTGCTGCGACGTGTTGGAATGCTGAGTATGCCGTTCTGGCGCTACCTACCGGTGCAGCTGGGTCGGCGATGCTCCAATGGTGCAATTCAAGTCGATGGTTTGATCTTCGTAAACAACTCACTCAACGTGACCGCCCCCGGCGGCGCAGTGCTGATTAGAAGTTACGACCTCAACGCAATTGCCGAACGTCTGTTCAGCTGGCGTCTGCCGACGAGTTGAGACCTCCACAAGCGTTTCATATTGAGGCCAAACCAGTCGTCGGGATCACGGATCGGGCCCCCCGATTAATGAACCTTCATTCGTGCAAGGCCCGTTCATGATGAGCACCAGGGAACGCCTCGATGATGCCCGAGATACCTTCCAGTGAGGAGACAGGGCGACTCGAGGATGTCAGCCAAGTCCAACCGCGATCGCTGCCGGGTTTCATTGCTTCGCCCTGACGGAGCGGATGGATTCATAGGGCGATTGCTTTCAGTACATCGAGGCGTGAGGCTCTTCGGGCGGGTATCTGTGCAGCCACGATGGCCGCTGTCACAGCAGCCATCGTAAGAATCCCTAGCGATGCAAAAGGGATGTTGATGCCGGTGGCAATGTCATTCGGTAGGGCTCGAACGCCAACCCAGCCCAGAGCGAGACCGAGCAGAACCCCGAGCCCGGCACCGAAAGTGGCGATCAACGCGGCCTCCCAACGCACGATTCTTCGCATTGCCCGACGGCTCATCCCTACGGCTCGAAGCAGCCCAAGTTCCCGTGTTCGTTCGATCACGGCAAGGGCCAAAGTGTTGGTGATACCCAGCAACGCGATGATGATGGTGAGTACCACCATCAAATTGATGATCACCAGAAGTTGATCGATCTGCGCGCTTACCCTTTCGGTGAATTGCGCTGCGGTCTCAACATTGGTTTGGAGCAGCGCTGCATGCAATCCCGCAATAACTTGGGCTCTCTGCGATGGAGATACCAGCGGAGTAAACCGTCCGGCCAGAACGTCAACGGTCGAGACCACACCGAGCTGATCCCAGCTGACGGTGTCCACGATAGCGTCGCGAAGCAGTGCGCTTGGGCGATACAGCCCCGATACCCTTAGCCGCCGCCCTTCGCCAATAGGAAAGTCGGCAGAAACCACGTCGCCGACATTCACGCCAAGACGTTTCGCTTCGTCGACAGAAAGCGCAATCGAATCTCGTCCGCCCGGTAAGCTACCCGTAGCCAAATCGAGTTTGAAAAGTCCCGACCACGAGTTCAACGCAACTCCCGAAATTGCGGTCGTTTTCCCATTGAGTGTCACCTCGCCCTGGCGGACGTCCCCAATGCTGCTGAACACTCCAGTGCTGCGCATCTGATCGACGAGAACCAGGGGCACTCCCACTTCAGATTTCGGGGTGATCAACACATCGGCGGTGATTCCCGTGGCCACCGTTTCCGAAAAGTGATCCTTGATCGACTGCCCAATTAGCAACGCGCCCGCCACGATCGCCAGGCCAATCATGAGTGCGGCACCGGTGTTGGTGGTTCGACGGGGATTGCGCATCGCATTCATTTGCGCCAACTTTCCGCTGTGGCCGAGTGTTTTTCGGATAGGCCATCCGAGAACTCGAAGCACGGGCTGAACCAAAAACGGGGCGAGCCGTAGAATGCCAACGAGTAAAAAGATCACTCCTACGCCTACGGCCGCCAGTTCTGCAGCGCCCGTCTGCACTTGGCCAAGCCCAATGAGTGCCGCACCCAAACCGGCAATGCCCGCGCCGATTCCGGCCGAACGCAACGTGACCGAGGATTCAACCCCAGCACCGCTTGCCGACATAGCCGTGACCGGGGCAACTCCTGATGCCCGCAATGAAGGCCGCACCGCTGCGAGCATGGTAACCCCGAGACCAAGCGAGAGTCCGATCGCCCATGTTCGTGGTGCGACCACCAAATCGGCATCGGGCAGGGATAATCCAAGTGCCCCAAACGCGGCCCGCAGCCCGAGGGTGACCAGCACCCCTGCGCCTATGCCTACCATCGAGGCCGCCAAACCCACGATGGCCGCCTCACCTAACACCATGGCGCGAACCTGCTCACGTGAACCACCAAGTGCACGTAGTAATGCGAGTTCTCGGGTGCGTTGGCCCACCACAATTGAGAACGTATTGGCGATGATGAAACTCGAAACGAACAGCGAAACGATGGCAAAACCAAGCAATACGTTGCCAATGAGATTCACATTGGCGATATAGCCATCTTCGGTTTCTTTTGTAAGCGTACGTTGGTTTACTACTTCGGTTCCGGCTGGCGCGAAACGTTCAATAGCTTCCTTCACCGTTTGAATGGTTGCTGCCTTGTTGGACCCTTTCACTCTGATGTCCACAACGCGAATTTTTCCGGGAAGTCCCAACCACCTTTGCGCCGTAGCGAGAGGGAACTGTGTGAGGGTGGCGCCTAGCGTGGCATTGTCTGGCCCAAAGCGGACGAGCCCAACCAGCTTGGCGTTGTGTCGACCAGTCGGGGTCAACACGTCATAGGAGTTGCCCACCACAAGATCGTTGTTCTTCGCGCTGGCCAGGTCGATGGAGAACTCTGCACCTGCTCGAGGTTCGCGGCCCTTTACCACCGTGAACGCGTTGAGCCTTTTGTCGGGAACCCAGGCAAACCCAAACTGCGGTGGACCCTGCACGGTAACCGGATCGCCATTGGCTTTCACTGGCTGCACGCCGTCGGTGGTGAGTTGACCGACGGCTGCGCCAACCCCGGGCACCGCTTGCACTTTGGCGATCAGCGTGTCGCTGATGGGCTGGGGTTCGCCTAAACCGTCAATCGATCGCAACGACAAATCTGTGCCCTCGTTGATCGACCCACTAAGAACTTTGAAACTGTTGCGAAGCCCGTCGGCTAGAACGAAGGAAGCGGTAACGAAACTCACTCCCAGCACAATCGACAGAGCAGTGAGAACGAGTCGGAGTCTGGTGGCCGCGAGATTGCGCGCAACGAGTCGGACGGCCGAACGGTTCCCCGACTTTGTTCTTAAGGTGTTCGCAGAATGGGCTGAGGCAATAGCAGACATAGGTATGCTTACTTTCCGAATCGGGTCATGCGGCTCAGCACTTCTTCGGCTGTCGGCTCTCGAAGCTCGTCAACGAGATGACCGTCGGCCAGAAAGATTACGCGATCGGCATAAGCGGCGGCGGAAGGATCGTGGGTGACCATGATGATGGTTTGCCCGTGCTCGCGAACAGCCCACCGAAGGAAACTCAAAACTTCGCTACTGGCATGACTATCAAGGTTTCCCGTGGGCTCATCAGCGAAGACCACTTCGGGCTTCGCCGCCAAGGCACGAGCTACGGCCACACGTTGTTGCTGACCACCAGAGAGTTCACTGGGCCGATGCGTCAATCGGTCTTTCAATCCAACCATGTCAATGACCCGTTGCAACCATCGTGGGTCTGCAGTTCGTCCGGCAAGGTCAAGGGGAAGCGTAATGTTCTCTAGAGCGTTGAGCGTGGGCAGGAGGTTAAATGCTTGAAAGACAAAACAATGCGATCTCGTCGCAATGTGGTGAGGGCCTTTTCGGTAAGCGAACTTAGGGCCGCTTCACCAATATGTACTTCGCCACTGGTGAGCGTGTCGAGCCCGGCAAGGCAATGCATCAACGTGGATTTTCCAGAACCCGATGGTCCCATGATCGCCGTCAATTCGCCCCGCTGAAACGCCACGTCGATACCATTGAGTGCTCGAACTTCGGTGTCGCCGTCGCCGTAAATTTTGGTGGCCCCAATGGCCTGGATCGCTACATCATGAGGATTGGTGGGAAGTAGCCGTGCCAGCTGCTCAGGGTTTGTTTGGTGTTGTGCATGAGCGGAAGGTTGCAAGGTAGTGAGTGACATAAGGATCTCCAGAAGCCAACGATGACCGTTGCCATCGATTCCTTCATCCTCAGGCAAACTGCGTTTCGAGTCGTCTTCCTACGGAACGATCCATTGTCATCTCACAGGATGAACGATCATTTGTTGAAGGGCGTGGCAACCGCCTATTCCCCGCAAATATCGTAAGTACAAATATTGGTCTTCTGCGGTAACCTCTCGCAAGACGGCCTGTTCTCTGCGAGGTAGGCATTGCGGAATCGCTGCTATCACTTAGGAAGCACTAAAACAACTGGCCGCGAAGTAAGCACGTAGGCCACTCGCGAACTATTTAGCTGGGGTTACTAGGCCAGCGTCGAAGGCCGTGACGACGGCTTGAACCCGATCTCGTGCGGCGAGTTTGGAGAGGATGCGGCCTACGTAGGTTTTCACGGTAGTTTCGCCGAGGTACATGGCGGTGGCAACTTCGCTGTTGGAGAGTCCCCGTGCCATGTGGAGGAGCACCTCGCGTTCGCGATCCGTTAGGCGTGCGACGGCTTCTGTTGCTACTGGTGACGTGGCATGTTCACGTCGTTGCCCAGCGAACGTATCGAGGAGGCGACGGGTGACCGAGGGAGCAAGAAGGGCATCACCCGCAGCAATTACCCGAATGGCGCGCACCAACTCTTCCGGGGGTGCGTCTTTCAACAGGAACCCCGACGCTCCGGCTTGCAGCGCGTTGTGCACGAGTTCGTCTATATCAAAGGTAGTAAGTATCAATACCTTTGTCGGATGGGTGGCCGTCGGCCCAGCCAGTTGCTCGGTGGCCTCCACCCCATCCATGATCGGCATTCGAATGTCCATAAGCACAACATCGGGTCGGGTTGCTTTAGAGAGAGCAACGGCCTCGATACCGTTCGCTGCCTCTCCCACCACCTCAATATCGGGTTCGGTAGAAAGAATCGCACTAAAGCCGGTA
>JAYTWN010000295.1:0-2596 GCA_043743435.1 Acidimicrobiia bacterium | reverse complement strand
CGATGCGTGATCGATCAAAAGGATTCCTGCCGCCTCACCAGGCGAAGAAACGCGCTCCAACGACCGGAACACACGTACCGAAGCGTCCAGCATCGAGACCGAACGAAGAAGGTCCAAACAAATGTGACCAGCCCTTGCACCCCGAACAGCGCGCTGCCACTATCGAGCTGACCGTCCCTGAACTAAGCCGTGGGCGAGGTGGCCAACCGTTGCGAGGTGGCGATCAGGCGTTCCAGAGAGCCAAGGGCTGCGCCGTCGGCTATAGCTTCTCGGGCTTTTTCGCAACCCTCGCCAAGTTCCTCGGCCACACCGGTAGCTACCAAACCAGCAGCTGCGTTGAGGATCACGATGTCAGCGTGGGGACCGGTCTTGCCTTCGAGCACGGCTCGCAGATGCGCGCCGTTTTCCTGAGCCGTTCCGCCACGAAGATCGGCAATGGTGGCCAAAGGAAAACCGAGAGCCACAGGATCGACGGTGAAAGAACGAATGGTGCCGTCACGGATTTCCAGCACCTGGGTGTTGGCGGTAGTGGTGATTTCGTCAAGGCCGTCGTCACCGTGAACCACAAAGGCCCGCGTCGCACCGCGAGAGAGCAGAACTTCTGCCATGCGCAGAGCAACGGCGGGATCAGACACACCAACGACTTGACGTTGTACCCGTCCAGGATTGGCCATAGGGCCAAGCAGGTTGAACAGGGTGGCCACCCCAAGCTCACGGCGGACCGGAGCAGCGTGGCGCATTGCGGGATGAAACCGCGGGGCGAGACAGAATCCAACACCGGCCTCGTCGATACACGTCGCCACATCAGCGGGCGTGATCTCCAGGGCCACGCCGAGGGCTTCGAGAACGTCGGCTGATCCGCTGAGTGAGCT
The DNA here is from genome assembly GCA_043743435.1 of Acidimicrobiia bacterium. Lineage (GTDB taxonomy): Bacteria > Actinomycetota > Acidimicrobiia > Acidimicrobiales > JANYDT01 > JANMZO01. The sequence goes on along the minus strand of JAYTWN010000295.1, from coordinate 1,724 downwards.
TGAGGCCCGCCCTCCGTGTTTGCACACCAGACCGCCAGCTCCGGCCACTACAAAGGCTGCCGTGGTGGAGATGTTGATGGAGTGGCTGCGATCTCCCCCGGTTCCGCAGGTACAGAGCGCTGCTTCGCGGACTTCGTTGCGTAGCGGTACACGAACCCCAAGGTCAAGCATGGTGTCGAGCAAAATGGCTAGTTCCGCCGAGGTTTCGCCTTTGGTACGCATGCCAATGGCGAAGGCAGCGATTTGGGCTGCAGTAGCTCGCCCGCCCAGGATTTCCGAGAGTGCAGGGCGCAGAAGCTCAGACCCGAGTTCTTGACGGGCGCTAATTGCTCCGAGCACCGAGGGCCATCCCCCGATTGCCAGGAACTGGTTTTCGGAATCGGCTGCGGGAGTACTGGTCACACCACCGACTCTACCCGGCACGTCACAACCTTCCCCAAGGCTATGTGACGATGCCGGAACAAACTTGTGAACCCTCGCTTGAAGGTTCGCGAACGGCTACCTATGCAGTCTTGTTACGCAGTCTTGCGGCGCTGACGAATGATGCGGCGGCGTTCTTTTTCGGTTGCTCCACCCCAAACCCATCGCGCTCACGGGCAGCCAGAGCGAACTCCAGGCATGGGAGACGGACAGGGCACTCGGCACAAATTGACTTTGCTTCATCAGACTCTTCATCCGAAACGGGATAGAAAACCTCTGGGTCAATACCTTTGCAACGAGCTTGTTCGCGCCATGCCATCGATTTCATTCCAACCATCCTTGAGACAAACAGGCGACCGAAGTGTGTCGGGCGCCAGTTGGGGGGCCGAAGAGTATGATCCGCCGAGCGCCTCCGTGTCCAGTGCCTTAACCAAATGTTTAGACAAACATCTGCCTTACAGCGTCAAAAACGTGGTGGCTTTCAACTTCACAAAATAACTTCGGTGTTGATACTGACCATCAAAGCGTGAGATCTCCGTGAAAGCCAGGGGTTTGAACAACCTTCACAAAACCCGAACAACTCGACTGCAAGCGCATCGCGGCAAAAATTCCTCAACGTCTTGGAGGCTTTTGGTGACATTTTGGCCGTGTGTGGGACCTCTGCGAAGTTTCAAGAATTTCCGCTTCGGTGCGCTTGGTGACAATCGCCACTTCTAGTGACCTGATTCAGAAATTCGCTGCGGAATTATCGGCCAGCTTCGCCGCTTGCTGCGTCCTCGTCGTTCCGGTTGGGCAAGGCAGGCAGTGCCTCCTGCGTCCTTGCCAGCGACGAACCATGGTCGCCAATTCCGCGACCGACTTCTGAACCAGGACACCAGTCCAGAATCGAACTATTCGGACAGATCCAGAGCCAATTCAGCCCGAACACCGTCGGTAAGACTGGTCTCATCGAGGTAGTTCGGATGCGTAATAGCTACGGTCACAGGACCGTTCTGGAACGCTTGCACGTGCGCGATTCCAATGTTGAAGGTTACGTAGTGCACCGCAGCGGTGAGGTCTTCTCGGGTCAGTTGCGCATCGTGCGCAGAATCAGGAACCGATTTGGCCACGATTGTGCCCTCACCTGTTCCCACACGGACCTCGATACTGCGTTCAATTCCGACCAACTTCGGGAACCATTCGCGCATCTGTTCGTCGGTGGTGCATTCGATGAACAGGGTTGCGCTAAGCATGCCGGGACCTGGGATGAGTGGGTTGTAGATGTCGAGTTCGGTTTGGATAGCCGCATCGGTGACCAGTTTTTC
>JAYTWN010000294.1:0-15177 GCA_043743435.1 Acidimicrobiia bacterium | reverse complement strand
GCCCCAACATGTCCATGAGATCCCATGCTCGTTGTTCCCAATCGTCGACCCCATGCATACGGGCAACGTATTCGAGATGTTCAATCACGCTGAGATCGTCGTAAAGGACAGGGTTATCGGGCAGATAGCTCACCGCAGCGCGGGCTTCGAGGGAGCCCGGGGCGCTATCGGCGATGGTGATGGTGCCACTCGTTGGTTCCAGCAGGCCAGAAATGATGCGCAGTAGGGTTGATTTCCCTGCACCGTTGGACCCAACCAGGGCAACGGTTTCGCCAACCTTGGCCTCAAGGGACACCCCGTCGAGAGCCAGGAGGTCGCCGTAATCTTTTACTACATCTGTCGCTACAAGCACCCCTAGACGCTACCGGTCTTTCTCGGCGCTCCGCTGTGACTCTAGAAGACTTGTCCCGAGTCCGGACTCTTCCATGCATCGCCTACAGGTTGATGCACGAAATGCTGCAGCGCCCTTCGGTCTGTCAGCATCGGGCCGACGGGAACTCTCGGTAGAGGAGCAGATCTTCTACGCTGTTGCCTTGTGCGGGTCATGACGTGGAATCTTTGGTGGCGGTTTGGGCCGTGGGAGGAACGGTTTGCGGCGATTGTGGCCACAATCGCCGAGCAAGATCCCGATGTGGTGTGCTTGCAAGAACTCTGGGCCAGCGACGGTTCGGTGACTCCGGTTGAGGATCAGGCACAACTTTTGGCCGAGGCGCTGGGAATGTACTGGGCCCGAACCGAGAGCCCGTTTTGGAACGGATACTGCTTTGCCAATGCCGTGTTGTCGCGTTGGCCCGTGACCGATCCCATTACCCATGTGCTCCCCGACTATGAGGGCAAGCCCTCGCACCGACGAGCCCTCCTCTGCACCGTTACTCCTCCAACCGTGCGGAGCGCAGCCGACTCTACGGCTGGAGCATCTGAACCAATCGGGCCTTTCAAGGTAGTGAGTACACATTTTGAATTTCGATTTGATCGGTCAGCTACTCGCGAGGCACAAGCCCGTTCGCTCACAGAGTTAGTCGTTCAGCATCAACCTGATCCGGGTGCGAGTTTTCCGGTGGTCGTCGGGGCGGATACCAATGCCCAGCCCACCTCCGATGAGATGCGTTCCTTACTCGGATTGGCGCAGCCATTTGTACGTGGACATATCTTTCATGACTGCTGGGCGCTTGCCGGTGACGAGACCCCGGGCTATACCTGGTCTGATCGCAACCCCTACCTTGCGAACGCCTCGTGGCCCCGTCGTCGCATTGATTACCTTCTTGTTTCGTGGCCCCGCCCCAAGGGCATTGGCACCCCCACCAACTGTTGGCTAGCGGGTACCTCCCCCGTGAACGCCATCATGGCGTCGGACCATTTCGCCGTAGTAGCCGACCTGCGCGACACCCCTTGTTAAGTACAAACTGTTAAGTACGAACCGTGAAGTACGAACTGTCAAGTACGAATCGTCAAGTACGAACTGTTAGGTATCGGTTGCGTTCCAGGTGCCGCGGTGAATGACGGCTTCGAGGGGGCGACGAGAACGACGCGACGGGGAGCCTTCTTTGGGGCCTGTTTGTGCCGCGGGCGTGTGGTGGCCTATGGCGATGGCACCGATCGGGCGTTTGCCAGCAGGGACACCCAACTCAGCGAGAAGTGCTTGCTCGTTGCGGAAAATACCAAAGAACAGCGCACCAAGCCCAGCGTTCACCACTCCGTAGAGCAGCGCCATACCGGCCATGCCCGTGTCGATGTACCAATACGGGACGGGCCATGCGTCTTCGGCGGCGCCCAGTCCCGCGTGCGCCTTATCGGGTTGACTGTACCGATCCAGATACGCACTGGCATCGGCGATCGGCAACACAATAATAGGTGCACGTAGCAATCCGGGCCATTGGAAATTCGCCCGAACGTTTGGCTCCATAGTGTGCTTCCAGAAGATCTCAGTCTGCGCACCTTCGAGCACCACAAAATCGATTCCTTGGGAGAACCCAGCCGTGGGGACCCTTCGGGCATCATCAAGGAGTTGATCGAGCAGCACCGGATCAACAGGCTCGTCGGTGAAATCGCGGACCATCCGTCGTTTGCGTACGACCTCAGACCAGTCCACTGAAACCTAACGGATGGCCACGAGCTGAGCGACCATGACCAAAGTATCGGTGCCTTTAATATCGGAGGTTCCACCGGCGCCAAAACCGTCGGCTGGAGGCATAGAGATTTGGCGAATCCCGCCTACTTTCATACCAATCAAACCCTTGTCGAGCCCGGGCAACAATCGCCCCTTCCCAATACGACTGAGCGCTTCGGGTTGTTCTTTCGCACTCCACGTTGATTTGGCTATGACCGCTTTCGTCCGCCAAAGCGACATGGTGTAGCGCACGTAAACCAACGATCCAACTTTCGCTTCAGAACCTTCGCCGACAACGAGATCCTTGAGCAGCAGCGAAGCGGGTGCACTGCCCTCCATGCTCGGTGTGGGTATGGGCGACGGTGGGGCAGGCAGGTTGGCCAAGGCCGAAGCGGGCAGTGGTGGAGGTGGAAGGTCTGCTGGATCGGCCAGCTCGTCTTTCGAGGGAGGAGTGGGCACAATTGCTCCTTCGGGCACAAGCGCGAACACGATCATCTGTTGGTCCACTAGGGCGATTTTGCTTGGATCTCCCGTCACAACTTCAGGCGATTTCGCGCTGCGGTTTTTCCATCGCAGCACCGTTAGTTTGGTTTTCTTCCCGGCACAGTCTTTGCCGCCAAAGTATGTGGTCGTACCAAGTTTGATCGAGTTGTTGGCGACCTTGATGTTTTCGGTTTCAAAGAATCGAGCCATAACGGCATTCTTCCCGGCGGCTGCATCTTTAAACGGGTGAATGTGGATGAGCCCATCGCCATGCGTGTGAACGCCAACAGGATCGTTCCCGGTAGCGTCGGGTACCTTTACGTATTTGTCGCATACGTAGACACCCCAGGCCATGTGCCAGTGATCACCTATGAGCGGCGCCTCAGCGCTGGAAGCCTGAAACGCAATTGGTGTGGCAGCCAACGAAGACGCATTGGCCATGGAGATTTGCGACCTCGCACTAAGTATCCCCACGGAACCTACAAAGCCAGCAAGGGTGAACAGAACCGTACGTTTCGCCAACTTCATGGTGAAGAGATTAGGTGCCACCACATGAAAGCAGCGTGAACCTGGAGTGGCGGCCCCCAGATACACGCTCATTCATTAGGAGCCTTAGCGCCAGGAACTGCCCGACCACGAAGAACCAGACCACGAACTGCCAGACCAAGACGAACCGGACCAAGACGAGCCAGACCAGGAACTGCCGGACCAAGAACTACCAGACCAGGATGAACCAGACCATGACGAACCACCCCACGTGCCGGAGACAAATCGACCCTGCCCGTCAAACACCTGATTCGCCCAAGCCGTTCTGTTGGCCGAAGCGGCTGACCAGGAAGCATTGTTGAAGAGATTTGCGAGCGTAGCCTCACCTTTGAGTTCAAAGAGTGAACCGCGCTTCTTCACGTGCAGCGAACCGCGGGCCGCTTCCAAAGACCCCAAGCCGCGGGACTTCGTGAAAATCTGAGCGACTGCCTTAATCTCTGGGGTCGGCGAGGCAATCACGCCAGCCACATTGATGAGACCTGCTCCTTGCTTGGCAGCTATATCTCCAGTTGTGCGGGCAGTACGGGTTAGCAGAGCCTTTACCTGATCGGGTGTCAGTGTTGGACGCTGCTGGAGCAACAGAGCTACTGCGCCTGTAGTTACTGCAGCTGCTTGCGAGGTGCCCGATCCACGAAAGAAGCTCGTGCAGGTGGCCGGATCGAAGAACCGACCAGCGGGAAAGTTCGTGTCCAGCATTGACCCGGGGACTCGCAAACCAGCAATCCCCACGCCCGGGGCAACAACATCGGGGTTGCGCACACCATTGCCAACAGCTGACCATTCAGGAATCGTCGCCAACTTGGTCGCCTTGTCATAGGCTGCGGCACCCACGGCGATAACGAAGGGATCCGCTGCTGGATTTCCTAGCCGGCCCAAAGCTTTCCCGTCGTTACCTGCCGAGACGACGACGACGATTCCAGCGTTCCAAGCATTTTCTACAGCATGGGTAAGTGGGTCGAGGGTGTAATCGGTGTTGGCATCGGTTGTGTAAGAAAGGTTGATCACCCGAATATTGCGTCCGAGAGTGTTTCTGTTCTGCACGGTCCAGTCAAGAGCAGCCACAACTTGTGAAATGTCCACCGAGCCGTCTCCAGCTCCACTGCGCACGTTGATAATCCGAGCGCCGGGCGCAATGCCTTTCGTGAATGGTCCGCCCGTTCCATCGCCGGCGATTATGCCTGCCATGTTCGTGCCGTGGCCTTCGCCGTCGCGGTAACTCAACGCTGGATTCGCCGCGTCAGAAGAAAAGTCGGCGGCATCAACAATTTTGCCGGGCGAGCTCAGACCGGGAACGGCACTCACACCAGTATCGATAACCGCCACATCGATTCCTCGACCGTCAAGGCCAGCCGACCATGCCGCAGGAGCATTAATTGCTTCAGCCGTGACAGGCATGGTTATGGTCTGTGCGTCAATGGGGGAACCCTCGCACGCGCTCCATGCCACACCCGGGAGGGCAATGGTAAGCCCACCTATAAATCCGCCTAGGGAAAGTACTGCGGCCGTTGCCGCCGAAGTTTTCCGCATTTTGCTGCTCGTTCGTTTCACTGAGTCCTTTCAACCGGAGTTCTCCGTTGGTCATCCAAACTACAACCACTCTCCGCGTTTTCCTATGGGTCCGGAGTCTCAGTACAGCAACTCAACACTGAACGCGCATTCACCCGCAAAACACTTTGGATCGACGACGACGCGCAAGCTGAAGCGAGACCACGAAAGCCATCACGCCCTCCAACACGCCCTCCAACAACGAAAATCCAGACCCGTGTTGCGCAGCGTTGCCCCCAGTCCTCAATACCAGGGGGAAATACCGTGTGTAATATGCACGCTTATTAGTGCATCGTAGGTCGGTAAACAGGGTTGAGCCGATAGCAATCGCTACATGGTTCGGTGGAGACGATCAACCAAATTTTCGAGTGGTGTAGGACTCTGTTGGGTCAACGTGGCAAGGGTCATAGGACGAGCAAAGTAGTAACCCTGCCCCAGTTGACAACCGGCCAATCGGGCACGTTCGGCAGTGGCCGCATCTTCCACACCCTTGGCAACAACCTCAAAGCCGATTTCTAGACCCAATTCAGATACGGCTCGAACAAACGGATTTGCTCCCGGCCTACTGCCAAGTTCGTCTACTAATACCCGTGACAGCTTTACCTGGTTGGGTTTCAACTTCTCGATCATGCCAATGGTCAGCTTGTCGAGGCTGAGGTCATCAAGGACAATGCCCGCACCTGCAACTTGCAACTCTTCAACGCGACGCAACATCGCGGCCGACGAACGCAGAAATGCCGTTTCGGGAATTTCGATAAGAAGACGATCGGGTTCAATCCCGTCACGAGAAAACAGCGCAGCAATATCTTCGAGCAAGGTGTCATCAAGCGCTTGCCCGGCACCAAGATTGACGGATAGACAACCGGCAAAACCCAGTGAACTCAGAGCCTCAAGGGCACTCACTGCTCCATTGGACACGAACCGACGAAGCTCTCGTTGCACGTCGGCATGGACACCCGTCGGCATAAAGCGATCGGGTGAAAGCACGCCAAGACGAGGATGATTCCATCGAGCCAGACCTTCAAACGCTAAGGGACCCTGCCCCTTGAACTGCCCACTCAACTGGTCGTTGGTCTGCCCACTCAACCGGTCGTTGAACTGGTCGTTGAACTGCTCCTCAAGCTGGTTTGTTATAAGCCCGTTACGTTGAACGTTTGGTTGCCCGTCGAGTCGATGTACCGACTGAAAGACCATATCGAGTTCGTTTCGTAATGCGGCACCCTTGAACTCCTGGGCAAGTTCGTAGGCTTCACGAACTACGTGTTGGTTGATAGCCGGATCGCAAAGTTCAATCTGGCCTTTGCCTTGATGCTTGGCGCGAAACATCGCAGCATCCGCACGCTCAATTGCCGACTCTGCGGTATCTTCAGGCCCGGTTAGTGCCAAGCCGATGCTGGCAGCGGGATGCACCAATTCGCCCTCAGCTACTTCGAACGGTTTCCCCATGGAAACGAGAATTCTCTGGCCCGCCACCCTGGCATCCTCAGGACTTGTGACGCCAGCAAGAAACACCGCAAATTCATCGCCACCCAGCCTGCAAGCAAGATCGTCGGGACGAATCGCCTCTTGGATACGATTGGCCAATGCCTGTAGCAAAAGGTCGCCAACGGCATGACCGTAGGTGTCGTTGATGGGTTTGAAATCATCAAGGTCAAGGAACAGCACCGCTGACAACCTTCGCTCTGTGGCCAAGGATTCACGGACTCGGCGCACAAAGGCCGACCGGTTTAAGATCCCCGTCAGTGTGTCATGTTGGAGTTCGAACACCAACCGGCTCTCGAGTTTGCGAAGCTCCGCTACAGATTGGCCGAGCCGACCCGTTTCTGTCGCCGAGGCTAACTGCGCCGCAAGCATCTCGGCGAGGCGAAGGTCGGATTGACCAAAGGAGATCACGTTGGTTGAAGGCTGGGCAATAAGCAGCACACCTTCGGTTTCGTTGGCAACACGAACCGGGGCCACCATTACCAGCGAGCCGAGATTTCGATCGGTAATTTCTTGTCGGAGCGGATTGGTCCTCTCCGAAGGATGACCGGTAATCGAAGTCGAAACAAGAACGGCAGCCTGAGGAGCATGCGCGGCAAGAATTGATTCACCAATCGTGACTCCTACGGGCGGCTGATCTCGACGCAAAGAAACCCGGCGCCATGGCAACCCAAGACCTTCGCGGTATTCGTAGTCAATAGCCTCGACACGAAATTCTGCACGAGCCGCTTCAAGCACCGCCCAAAGTGTGTGTTCCGCAAGATCTTCACCGGTCAATTGTTGTGACGATTCTTTAAGAAATTCGAGGTCTTCAATTCGTCGGCGTTCGCGAAGGAAGGTCTTGTTCGTTACGTACGCTCCAGCAATCGGAACAAGCAGAAGTACAGAAGTGGCCGGGGAAAAGGCGAGCAACGCAGAACCGGTGATACCTACACTGGCCATGATGGAGGTGTTCAAAAGCGAGATGCGAACCGTATCGCTGAGCTTCGAAAACGAAAGCTCGTTTTCCGCCAGATAAATCACGCCGAACACCAAAACGATTCCGGCAAGGGTAAAGGTCGCCGACGCCAGGTATGCAGCAGGCCAGGAGCTGACGCCGAAGTTGCTGGCGCCCGAGCGCATCGAGGGTGAAATGTGCCGAAACAGTAGATACGCAAGCTGGTTTTCAAACGCAAACATGGCGAGGTTAAAAAATACTTTGGTGAAGCGTTGTCGGCGATGGCCAATCAAGATCACGGCGCAGCCAACCACATGCGCGGTGAGCCCAACGAGGGGTGAAGCATTGAACAACGCAACTACGAACGTCACTTCAACAACGGAAAGCGTGTGCGCACTGCGACCAACTTGGAGGTGAACCACCATGAGCTCGCTCAAAGCAAACAGCAAGGTGAGCAGAGCCAGTCCGTGCCAACTGTCAAAGAACTTGGCGTGGTCTGAAGAAATCCCGGCGACACGAAACGCCAAAAACGCTGCAGCAAGGGCAATGGCGGTGGAGAACGCAAAAATACGCCGAGCTGGCCGGGTGGCCTTCGGCACGCGTTCTCTCGAGGGCTCTAAAGCCGTTCCTTCCATTCTTTGTTTCGTCGGCAGGCCAACAACCGACCTTTACAGGCCGAAAGTACTATTCGTTCGGGTCGGAGGGAAGGCCTGCCCAGCAGGTTTGCCTTAGGACGCCCCGGTTGGCACGGGTGGCACGGGTGGCACGGTTGGCACGGTTGGCACGGGTGCAGCGGGATTGCCTTAAGACACCCCGGCTGGCACGGGCGGCCTGGGTGCCGCGGGATTGCCTAAAGACACCCCGGCTGGAACGGGCGGCCTGGGTGGCACGGGTGGCCTGGGTGGCACGGTTGGCACGGTTGGCACGGTTGGCACGGTGGCCTGGGTGGCCTGGGTGGCCCGGGTGGCCTGGGTGCCGCGGGATTGCCTTAGGACGCCCCGGTTGGCTCAGGCGGGGGCGGTGGCGATGCGGGTGAAGACAACAGCGGCAATGGGGGCAGACTCAGTCGCGGTAGTGCAAGCTGCACGATTGGACCGATGCCGATCAAGAAGATGATGGTTCCCACGCCTAGTTTGCCACCGAGGAGCCAACCGACGGCCAGTGTCACTGCCTCGACCAGGGTGCGGGCGGCGCGAACCGAAAGACCTAGGCGTGACAGGCCCACCATGATCCCGTCGCGAGGCCCGGTCCCAAGACCCGCCCCAATATAGAGGCCACTACCAATACCGATGATCAGTACACCTAGGACCGCAAGCAGCACCTGTAACCAGGGAGCATGGGCGTCGTGCAAACGGGGTTTGACGATATCGAGAAACACACCGATTAAAAGGGCGTTCAGCACGGTACCGAGGCCGATCCGAACCTTAAGGGGAATCCAAAGCGGCAGAACAATCAGGCCGACGATGTTGATCACTAAACCAACGGGCAGGCCCGAGCGTTTAGAAAGCCCACCGTGGAGCACGTCCCACGGCCCGGTGCCAAGTTGGCTGCGGAAGAAGAGGGCGATTCCAAGGGCAAAGAAGAACAAACCACCAACGCACCGAGGCACTCGCCGTACCAATTCGCGGGCTGTAATTGGATTACCACGCCATTGCACCGCCGTCAGCACCGCAAGAAGTGCAAGCACGACGTATTTCACGTTTGTCGCAACCGCTGGTGAAACAACACCCATCAACACCGGATACTGCTCTTCTGGTACGAATGACGTGGCAAGCACTGCGGGGTTCACAACAATTCTCTTTTCGGCTCTGCCCAGGGTTTCGGGAGCCCTCATCTTTAGTCGACCTTTACTCACACCTCTGCACCACAGGAGATAATTCCCGATCACCTGCCCGTCCGCATAAGGGTCGAAAATTCGAGTTGGACATGGCGTGAAGACGACTCAGGAGAAGTCCTTTGGCTGCCATCGTTACCGGTCTGAACGATCAGAACGATCAGAACGATCAGAACGAGGCTGGTGATAATTCGTCGATGCGAGCGTGGAGTTGGGTGGCGTTGATGCCGACGGCGAGGACAACTTCGGTGACGCCTGCGGCTTGGGCGAGATCGAGATACTTCGATAGGTCGTGGGCCGATCCGCCAAAGGGGAGACCGATCTTGCGGCCAATCGTCGACGGATCCCGACCTTGGAGTTCACATGCCGCGGTGAGTTCGTCCATTGATTTGGCGATGTCGTCACCTTGGAGATTCCATCCGTACCAGCCAGTGCCGTACTTCGCCGCTCTGCGCATTGAGGCCGAGCCACCACCAACCCAAATCGGCATTGGGGTTTGGAGCGGCTTCGGTTCGGCGATCACTCGATCAAAATTAACGTGGTCGCCGTGGAAACTAACCAATTCATCTGTCCACAGAGCTTTCATCACGGCTAAATATTCATCCGTACGCTTACCACGTTGCGCCCACGGAACTCCTAGTGCGCCGTATTCCTCGCTACTCCAGCCAATGCCGACGCCGAGATCGAATCGTCCGTTGCTGGCATGATCTACGGCCACGACTTCTTGCGCCAGAACAATCGGGTTGCGTTGCGGAAGAATCACCACCGCCGTTCCCATGCGAATGCGTTCCGTTGAACAGGCCACGACCGTGGAGGCAAACAGCGGATCGTAAACGCCTTGGCGCTTGCCAAAACCCGGATCCCCGTCGGCAGAGTAGGGATACTTGGATTCGTACTCCGGAAAGAACACCACATGCTCAGGAAACCAAACCGAATTGAATCCAGCCTCCTCGGCATGCACCGACACCGAACGCAGATCAGCCATAGTTCGATCCGGCCGACCATTGAATGCAAAGACAAGTCCGAGGTTCATAGTGCGCACGTTACCCAGTTCACAGCGTTGGGACCCAAAGCTGTCGGATTAGGTGTCAATCACGCACCCATTCCCACGAGTTCGGATTCGACTGGGAAATTGATCTTTCCGACCTTTTTCGGAATCGTCGGTTCTTACCTTTCTGACGTGCGAACGATCCGTGCCATGTATTTTCAATGGAGGTACCTCAATCTGTAGCGCATAACTTGCGTTGGATATCTTGCCTCCGTTGGTTTTAGGAACTCGTAACTGGAAAGACTTTGGCCCCTAGCCCTCGCGCCTTTGCTTCCGTTCTTCGTAGTGCTCTTCGAACCAATCCTTTTTTTGAACTTTGGCGTCACCGAACTCCAAAAGCAATTCGATTCTTGATCGACGAAGACGTGGTGACGTGGTGACGTGGGGACGTGGTGGATCGTGGTGGATCGTGATGACGTGGTGACGTGGTGACGTGGTGGATCGTGGTGACGTGGTGGATCGTGGTGACGTGGTGGATCGTGGTGACGTGGTGACGTGGTGACGTGGTGACGTGGTGGAAGAGAAACAATCAACCGCTGGAAAGACCTGCGGGCCTCAGCGAAACAGGCTCAAAGCGACCCGAACATTTGGTGGCTGCATCCGCGCAAACCAAGCATGAGGCAATGTGCGATTTTGAAGCGGGCTTTTCCTCGTCCGATCAACAGGCCATTCAGTTGTTGTTAGAACAAAAGGGGTTGAGTTCTCAGAGCACTGAGAAGGGGTAAACGAACGATAAAAACAAGCTGGACACACATCTCCCCAAAATGGGTTGGGGTGCGTCCAGCAGTTTAGATATGTGCGCTTAGCGTGCCGGGAAAGGGTCGTTAATGACAACCAAATCCCACATGCTCGGCAGGGTTTAGTTGGAGCCGCCTGCTGCGTCTTCTACTTTTTGCTTACCGGCTGAGATCCACGGCATCATGGCGCGCAGTTCGGCGCCGGTCTTTTCGATTGGGTGGGCCTTGCCTGCGGCACGGAGACCTTCGAAGCGGGGAGCGCCGGCCTTGTAATCGGCAATGAACTCTGCCGCAAATTCGCCCGACGTGATTTCGCCGAGGATCTTCTTCATTTCGGCCTTGGTGTCATCGGTGATGATGCGCGGGCCGCGGGTAAGGTCGCCGTATTCGGCGGTGGTGGAGATCGAGTAGCGCATACCGGAGATGCCCTGCTCGTACATGAGGTCAACAATCAGCTTCACCTCGTGGAGGCATTCGAAGTAGGCCATCTCAGGCTGGTAACCAGCTTCAACGAGGGTCTCAAAGCCCATTTGCACGAGGCGGGTCAGGCCACCACAAAGCACAACTTGCTCGCCAAACAAATCGGTTTCGGTCTCTTCAGCAAACGTGGTCTCGATAACTCCAGCGCGAGCGCCACCTACTCCGTACGCATACGAAAGTGCGAGCGACTTGGCCTTACCGGATGCATCCTGATGAACGGCGATCAACGCAGGTACGCCGCCGCCTTCGGTGTAGGTGCGGCGAACCAAGTGTCCTGGGCCCTTAGGGGCGATCATGATCACGTCGATATCGGCGGCAGGCTTTACGAGTTCGAAGCGCACATTCAATCCGTGGGCGAAGGCAACTGCTTGGCCGGCGCTCAGGTTGGGGGCTACGTCACGGTCGAACACTTCGGCAATGTCGGTGTCTGGCAGGGTGATCATGACGAGATCGGCCCACTTGGAAGCATCGCCCATCGACATGACCTTCAAACCAGCGGCCTCGGCCTTGGCCTTGGAACCGGATCCGTCACGGAGGCCAACAACCACGTCGACGCCTGATTCTTTGAGGTTCAGTGCATGCGCATGGCCCTGGCTGCCGTAGCCAAGAATGGCCACTTTGGTGCCCAAAATGATCGACGGGTCTGCATCTTTTTCGTAATACACGGTTGCCATGGGAGTCTCCTAGTTGTTGTTTGCGGGTTTGCGAAATTATTGTTGCGGGATTGAGAGGTAGCCGAACTGCGAAGTTGTTGTGCGAAGTTGTTGTTGCAGGGTTGCCGTTGCTGCGAAGGTGCGGGATTGCGAAATTATTGTTGCGGGATTGAGAGGTAGCGGGACTGCGAAGTTGTTGTTGCAGGGTTGCCGTTGCTGCGAAGTTGCGGGATTGCGAAGTTGCAGGATTGAGAAGTTGCGGTTGTTGCTGCTGCTGGAAGTTGTTCAACGTTTCGTTTCGGACCCGCAGCGGGGATGCCTCGGGCCAGGACAGATCTATTGAACCAAAACGACCCTAACTCGGTCACTTCGCTCAACGGTTCGCGCAATCCCCGTCGCAAGCCGAGGCCTTATCAATTCTGCGGTTTGACCCGAGATGCGTAAAGCGCAAATATTGCACCCGTCTGATCCGTTTTGCGCATGCATGCGAATATGCCCACCTAAACTGGCGAAATGCCGTCGATCGATGACCTTGCGCTGACGTTGGCCGCACTTAAGCAGCCCAACTTTGGCTTGGTGGCCGCCCAGCACCATGTTTCGCAGTCCACCGTTTCGCGGTCCGTCCAACGGGTGGAGGCCGCCGTGGGCTTTGCCCTGTTCGACCGTTCGCCGAGGGCCATCCGAGTTCCGGGCTCCGCTGCCGCACCCATCGCCCTGCTCGAATCGATCCTGACGGATTGGTCGGCCTTGCAAGCGCTGCACCAACCGTCGCAGGCCACTCTGCGCATCTTTTGCACCGTGACCGCTAGCCAATCCTTTGCCGCTGATCTTCTGGCCACGTTTCGTCGGACCCACCCGTCGGTAGTGATCGACCTACGAACAGGGCCAGCCAGTGCCGCCCTTGATGCCGCTCGCCTCGGAGAAGTTGACGCCGCCATCGCTCCATTACCTGCGCGCTTACCTTCACTTATGGTCGCCGTTCCCCTCACCACTACTGCCCTGGTAGCCGTTGTCGGTGCCGACGTTGACGTGCCAGAAGGTTGGCGTGGAATCCGCTTAGTTCTCCCCCAATCAGGGCTAACGCGGTCGCTTGTGAACGATTGGATCCGCAAATCCCTACCGGTCAACCACACCATCACCGAAGCCTCAACCCACGAAGAAGTACTTGCGCTTAGCTCTTTAGGTTCCGGCGTTGGCATCGTGCCGCAACTCGTGGTGGATTCCAGCGCGTTGAAACCCCGACTGCGAATTCTTGAACCACCCGCACCCCTACCCACCATGGCTCTCGGTATGTGCGCATTGCAATCCGCCACCGACACCAGCCCCCTCCGGGAACTCTGGGCAATGCTCACCGACCAATGAATTGCTGTATCTCGCCAGCGATTACCTGTTCCTTCTGACGAAGGTCAGACCAACATCGTCGAACACTGGGCCGAACCAACCTGCCGTCGCGAATAGGCGGCGCTTCAAATTTACCTACGTGTGCTTATTGTCGTGGAAGGTGAGCCATTCGGCGCTACTCCCGAGGGCGGCGAAGGTCAGACCAACATCGTCGAACACTGCACCGAACACTGCACCGAACACTGCGCCGAACACTGGGCCGAACCAACCTGCCATCGCGAATAGGCGGCGCTTCAAACCTACCTACGTGCGCTTATTGTCGTGGAAGGCTAGCCATTCGCCACTGCTCCAGAGGGCTAGGAGTTGTTCACCTACAAAGTTGATGGTGTCGACCACCATGTCGTAGAAGGGCAGGTCCATGCTCATGACGTCGGTAAAGCGAAGACCTTCGAGGAGCAGGTTCGCTTCAGGTAGCGATACTTCGACAGCGATGTCTCCTTCGTGGGGGCCCATCATCACGGCATTCACCAGTTTGATACTGATCGACTCATACGCCACGGCATCCACCCGCACCTCATGATCATCGAGAATGCCTAACACCGTCCGCAACGCCTCGATGCCTTCCCAGGGCAGCACCATGGATCGAAGGTCAGATCGAAGGTCAGATCGAACCGCGGATCGAAGATCGGATCGATTTTCAGACCGAGCCTGGGCCCGGCAATTGGTTGGCGGGTCACTTACGGCCGGATTCACCAGGTTCTCGAGGTTCATCGGATCGATGGGTTGGTCTGGCTCAGTCATGATTACCTCGCTTCGAAGCTACCGCTTCGCGATCAGTTATGGAGGAGTCAAGCCGGGCTTCAGGAGAAAGAAATCTTCGTAAACATAGGTTTTCGCAGACTGGGTGAGCGCTCCTGGGTGCTTATGGCCGCCAATCTTCTCGAAATGCTGTCAATCGGACCGCTGCGTAAACCGATGTTTACGCAACGCTCTTCGGCGGAACCATGCCGAAGAGCGAAAACTGCCGAATATCGAAACGCTAAGACTACGAACTCATCGGTAGATCACGTTGTTGCGGAACCAAGCCCTCGTATCAACAATGCTGTGGAATGACCTCGCCAAGAACCGCAGTCACCAGCTAAGGGCTTCACCTAACCCCTAGCTCGGCGACAATGTCACGCTCGGCATTGGCGTCAATGGCGGTTTTTCTGCATGGATTGAAGCAACCCGTCAATTGAGCCGAAAGGTGCGGAACGGCGAGTTGCTTGCAAGGTCTAACTGGTGTGCCAGACGAAGGTCGTATCGACGGGTCGACCAGCGTGGCTTCAAGGTAAACGGCGTGAGCAAAACCGCTCACCCCAAACCAAGGAGCCCAACATGAGCACCAGAGCAACCACCACGGCGAGTACTGCAAACAAGACCCGCCGTATGTTCAAGACTGCAGCCATTGTCGCCGTTGGACTTGCCGCCACAACCGCATTGCTGATCAACCCCGCTTCCGCCAAGCAGGGTCGGGGTTCCGACGACTCGAGTTCGTCAAGCAACTCGGTTCCAAGCAACTCCGCACCGTCTAACTCAGCGCCAAGCAACTCCAGCGTTTCGAACAGCGTCCCAAGTGACTCGGTTCCAAGCAACTCCGCACCATCTAACTCAGCGCCAAGCAACTCCGCACCATCTAACTCAGCACCACGCAACTCAGCACCACGCAACTCCGCACCATCTAACTCCGCACCATCTGACTCAGCGCCAAGCAACTCAAGCGTCACAAACAGCGCACCACGCAATGTGACCGTCGATTCAACACCAAACTCGACCCCAAAGTCGGTACCCTCAGATTCACGGCCATCACGCAATCGTGGTCGCAACCGCGGACGGGGCGGACGGGGCTAGGTGGCTGGTGTCTTTCTCCAAGGGTCGAAAAGTAGGCACCTTTGGGACAGAAACGGCGGCCACTTTCGAGCGAATGCCTGTGGACAATTGCTTA
>JAYTWN010000293.1:0-7637 GCA_043743435.1 Acidimicrobiia bacterium | reverse complement strand
CAACGAAAACATCTCCGACGTATTCGGCACCCTCGCCCGCCAACGACACTCCGGGATTTTGGCCACCGACGATCACTGGCTCATCGGCTCAACCGTCACCGGCCCAGCACTATCGTTTCCTGATGAACGGCCATCGGGGTTGCGGTCAATGCTCAACCCAGGAACCGCCAACCCCTACGACCAACAACCTGACCATATGTCTACATGCTACCGAGGTACTGCTGACCACCTGGGAGTACACGAAAACTCCGGCATACCCAACCGCGCATTCGCCCTCGCCTGTCTTGCGGTTGGAGGTTATGCATGGGAAACCCTCGGCCCAATCTGGTACCGGGCAGTCACCACCAACCGGCATCCGTCCGCCCGATTCACCACCTTCGCCAACAACACCATCACCGCCGCCACTGCCCTCCACGGCGTTGACCACCCCTATGTTGAGGCAATACGCACCGCCTGGACCACCGTTGGTATCCTCAAACCCTAAGTGCCAACCGGCTTGCCTACTGATTCGCTGCGCGCCACTCACCCCACAGGATCTGAAACAGTCACCCAAACAAGACTGGCGATCGGCGAGGCACAGAACTACCGACCGAAAACGAACCACCGGGCGCTGCATAAAACCCGACAAACCCAAAATCCGACTCCCGAGTAGCCGAAAGCAATGCCGAACTGGTTGCCGGTGAACTCGCGTAATGCAAAGTCGTAACCCGTACAGGTATGGGGATGTGGTGCTCACCGACGAAAAAACGGCTCCGGAGAACGACCCACGACAATACGATCTGTTTCCGGCATGTCTATTGGCCAGCACTGCGCCGGGCTCTGCCCCGCAAAGGGATATTTGGTGGTAGTCAACATCGCAGCCACTGGCGGCCAACTCCGCCTGATCGCCGACTACCCCAACCAGCTAACAATCGAACTTCGACTCGCCACACTCACCCAACCGTGACTGCGAACCCAACCCGAACTAGACGCCCAGATCCCGAAGCGCAAAATGGACAAAAACCAAATTTGAATGAGACAGACCTTTGAAGTCTTGCCCGCAGTAGTCCCAAGCAATCGGCGGCGAACTCAGACACAAAACACGACAACGCCGGGCACGAGACCGCAGGTTCGCATCACTCGATCCAATGCACCACAACTGGCCAAGAATGACTTCCGTTAGCCCCAGCCAGTAACCTGAACATATGAGTGACGCACAAGCACTGAACCACGTTAGCGAAGACGAATACCGGGCCTTTGAACTAGCAAACGAAGAACGCCACGAATACGTCGACGGAGTGATTAGAGCCATGACTGGCGCAGCCATTCGACACAACAGCGTGGGATTAAACCTCGCAACCGCATTAAACCTTTCTGCCAAAGGTACCGGGTGCACGGTCACGATCGAAGGGGTCCGGCTGCGCATCAACGAAAAACGGCACTACTACCCCGATGTGATGGTGACATGCGAGACCCTCACCCACACACACGAAATCAACGAACCCTGCCTCATCGCAGAAATACTCTCACCAACCACCACCCACATCGACCGCGGAGAAAAACGCTTCGCATACCTGGCAATGCCCAGCCTTCGCCACCACCTCATCATCGACCTCGAATCCAACATCATTGAACACACCTCCCGTGCCAGCGCTGATCAGCCCTGGACACTGCAAATCTGCCAACCCGGCGACACAATCCACCTCGCCTGCCCCACCACCACTCAAATCGCAGTAACCCAAATCCTCGAGTAACTGTTGCTCACCCAAGCACCCTTGAGGTGTCGGCCGAGCTGTCCGTCATTCCCAGCCCAACCCATTCATAAAACGACGAAGGTAAGCAAACCATGGCCAACCCAATCGAACTAGATATCCCGTGCGACCCAACACAAATCGATGAAACCGGCCACCCCTGGGCCTTCCTCGACGAAGCAAAACATTCAAGCCACATCACCGCCGAAGCAATCGTGCTCACAGGAGACGAAGAAGACCCCGTCCTCGCACGAGTCATCTCACTCACCACCAGACCAAACGGCATCAAAGTCCACCTACAAATCCTCCCAGGAGACCCACTCTCCTACATCGACACCCTCCGCCGCACCCACCTCCTCGCCAGCTAACTTTTCAACGAGAATTTCAGGATGGTAGTCTTAATGGTATGCAAATTACCATTGATAGAGCAGGTCGAATAGTCGTGCCGAAAGCAATCCGCGAAGAGCTTGGGTTTGCTCCCGGGGTGCCCCTTGAGCTCACTGCCGACGGGGTTAGTCTCCGCATCGAACCAGCACTTCTGGGCGGAACAATCGAAAACCGGGATGGCCGACTTATCGTGTCGTGTCCACCCGGCCGTGTTGTTACCGACGACGAACTTCGCCAAGCAATCGATGCAAGCCGTCGCTGATACAAGCGTCATCGTCGCTTCAGCAATTTCGGGAAATCCCGCCCACCAAGACTGCGTCGACGCTTTAACCGAGTCAAATGCTTGGGCAGCCGGGCATGCGTGGATCGAAAGTTTTTCGGTTCTCACTCGACTTCCACCCGACATTCGGTTATCCGCCAATCAAGCATCCCTGGTCCTTCAATCCGCAGTTGGCGGGGTCAGGTTTCTCGGAGCCACAGAACAAACAGAATTTCACTTGTGGCTGGTAACGTCGCAAATTAGCGGAGGTTCGGTTTACGATGCGCTTGTTGGTTGGGTAGCTCGATCAGCCAACGTTCCACTCCTAACGCGCGACCGGCGAGCGTTGCCAACATATCGGGCATTAGGGATCGAAACGTTGCTGATCTCTGAGGCGATGAACTGAACCACAAATTGCAAAATGACCTTAGGTGTACGAATTGGTTTTGGTGCCGCCCGCTTGTGTTGTCACGAATTGCGGCTGTCCATCCTGATCCGTTGTTCAAACGAGCGTGAGACGGACCCTTGCCCGAGCTTGCCCAGGACCGGGCAATTCGAACTGCTCGATCCAATTCACAACTACTGGCTGCAAGTCATCCCAGTCGAGATTTGGCCGTTTACGCATTCCGAACGAACTTCAGCCTTTTTGTCATTCAGTTACAAGTGCGCTGAGCGTTCTTGGCGAATTGGGCGACGGCGAAACGAGCCCCTCGCCCAAGTAAGTGTGCCTAGAGCCCAACGAAAAGGTCGTCTACGGCTAAAACGCCGAGACATTCGGTTGCGCAGAATTCACCGCGATGGCGGATCGTCCAACTCCAGGTGGAAGCGTTTTCGCGATGGTGGTGGTCAACTTTTTGGGCATCGGGATCGACAATCAGATAATCCCGCATTGATGCGATTGCCTGATAGGCGATTCGCTTTTCCCGATGATCCACTCGAGCCGAGGAAGGAGACACCACTTCGATAATGAAACACGGATTTGTGCGACTCAACTTGTCATCGTCGCTAACCTCGCACACGGCCATCACGTCGGGATAGTAAATCGTGCTCGGGCCCACTTTTAGCGCAACATCGTTCGACACCAACAGGCAACCGAGATTTCTAGCCGCAAAGCCGAGCGCCAGGACGGCATTCATGGCGATCTGGTTATGCTGAACGGTTCCGCCGGACATGTTATACATGACTCCGTCAGCCAATTCAACCCGGTAGGTGAGCGGACGGCTTTCGAGGAACTGGTCTGCCGAAAGAAGCTCGAAAGGAACCGCGGCATCCGACATACCCAAAGTCTAGGGGCAGAGCCACCAGCCGACCCAAACACGGTGAATCAGCCCGTTCGGAACAGCCAACCCGTCCATCAACGACGCTGATAAGCAACCAGGCGCAACCCCATCGAGCTCGACACTGACTTCGCCTTTATCGGCACAAATCTCACAAAGATCTGGGTTGTCCACGTTCGACCCAGCCACGTCAACATTAAGAGTCACTGGTGCTTTTGCTGGTTTACACCCAACGCCTTGATCGCCAACTTCACAAGCCGATCACCTTCTGTGTAGTCAAACTCAGCAGGGCGACGATACTCATCGATCGTTCCCTTGATCAGGCCAGCCCGGATCAAGGGGACAAACAAATCCAAGTCCCAACCTGTGCAAATAAACGCCCGCTTGCCACGAAAGCCTTCGCCCTGCACCCAAACCTGCTCCACCAACAACGCAAAATACTCCCGAACCGTTGAAGCCCGTGCATCGTTCTCCTCAGGAGTCATTGCAAGATCCAGTATTTGCGACCCAGTAATCTCGGCGGCTTCACTCATCCGGACAAGTTACCAGTGGGCTCCACCCGAACATAGAAGCGGCACGACGACTGCTCGCCACGCTTTCCAGGAACCGCCGGCGCTAACTTTGCCGCCGACCACCCAAGCGACAGGCAAACAATACTATTGTTTGCTATTGTTTGGATGTGATTGATCTTCAGGCCGTAATTACCGAACTGCGTAGGTCAGGCTCGGATTCCACGAGAATCGAGGTGAAGCGCGCTGCTGGTGGACTTCCAGAATCACTCAACCCGACTCTCTCAGCGCTCGCCAACCTTCCCGGCGGCGGCCTCCTGATTCTTGGACTCGATGAGCAGACCGGTTTCGGTCCAGTCACCCTGGAGGACCCGGCTGCACTCATAAGCACACTGGTTAATCGTGCTCGCCAAAGTT
Source organism: Acidimicrobiia bacterium (assembly GCA_043743435.1). Taxonomy (GTDB): domain Bacteria; phylum Actinomycetota; class Acidimicrobiia; order Acidimicrobiales; family JANYDT01; genus JANMZO01. The sequence goes on along the minus strand of JAYTWN010000293.1, from coordinate 3,058 downwards.
TCATCCCACCGATTTCACTCACCGCGACCGAAGAAGAGTTCGAGGGTCATACAGTGATCGTCGCAGAGATCCACGAGACCCCGCAATATGCGAAACCGTGTCGAATTAATCAAGGAGGAGCTGCCTACCTTCGATTTTGGGACGGTGACTTTCAACTATCGGAACTCGAAATTCAAGGATTTTGGACCAGCCGAAGCCAACCCAGATTCGACATCGAACCGGTACCAGGAACATCAATAGACGATCTCGATCCAAGCTTGGTCGAAGATTATGTGGCATCCATTCAAGACGGCGACCAACGTTTCCAACGCTACAAAGACACCCAAACCGTGCTGATCAAAAGTGGCGTAATGGATACAACCGGCGCGCTTAGCATCGCCGGTCTGCTCGCCCTAGGCGATGCGCCACAACAATGGTTCCCGAACTTTGTCATTCAAGCAGCCTTGTTACCAACATCCACATCCACACCTAACGATGCAACCAACATACGAATTGCCGACCGAGCAAGATTTTCCGGACCCATACCGGTCATGATCGATGCCGCAATGAAATGGACTCGAACCCACAGCAACCGAAGAACCAGAGAAAACCCCGAGACAGGAATCGTCGGCGACACATTTGATCTCCCACCTTTGGCCATGCGAGAACTATTCGCCAACGCACTCGTACACCGCGACCTCGCCCCCTGGGCACAATCCAGAGCCACCGAAATCAGGCTCACCCAAAATAAGCTCATCCTCACAAACCCTGGCGGCCTCTACGGCGTCACCACAGATCGGCTCGGCCACCAACAACTAAGCTCGGCCCGAAACGCCCATTTGCTCCGAATATGCCAATTCGTACGCCTTTCCGATGGAAACGCCGTAGAAGCACTCGCCACAGGAATCCCAAAAATCCTAAGCTCAATAGCTAGCGCCGGGCTCGCAAAACCTGTCTTCTTCGACCAGGCCCTCGGCTTCACAGTGGCAATCGACCGCCGATACCTAAGCTCCCGACAAAAGAAAAACTCCGCCGCTACGAATGCGTTCGACTCACCATCAAACCGGGCTCGAAACGCAACATCACGCTCCAACACTGCCCGACTTGACACAACCCGCTTTGACACAGCTCACTTCAACTCAGCTCACTTCAACTCGGACAGCAGCGGCCATTCAACCACTCCAGACCAGCCAAACCCCCCGCCGCGGCTAACAAAATCCGAACACCGGATCCTCAACACAATCGGCGAAAACAAAATAACCACCCAGCAAATCGCCGATTTGCTCAACCAAACCCCCGACGCAGTTCGCAAAGTCCTCCGGAACCTACTCAAACAATCCCTCATCACCCGAGACGGCGGTCAAGGCCACGAGTCAACCACCTACCGGCGCACCGGCAGCTGAACAAAACAACAAACGCAACCAGCGGTCCGAAAGGCACATGGCAGGATATGGCCCTATGTGTACTGACTGCTTCCTGGTGCCACCACTCGTACTGTCACGGATCGCAGCCAACCATCCCGATCCCGTTGTTCAAGCGAGTGCGAAACGGACACTCGCCCAAGACCAGGCGCTTCGCACCGCACGTTCCAACACACAACTACTCGCTGCAAGTCATCCAATCGGGAATGTGGGGCTGAAAGTACCTCCACCGTCGACCACCAAAAACCTCGCGGTACCAAAACTTTCGCCGCAACGCACGATTTACACGGCACAACAACGCAACGATCTGCGAGCCACTTCGCAATTACGCACCGAAGGTTCAAGTGTTTCCAGCGACCCATCAGCCAACGCTGCCTATGACACGTTAGGAATCGCTTATGAGTACTTTGCAACCGTCCACGATCGTGACTCACTCGACGGGCTCGGCACTGCATTGGTTGGGATCATTCACTTCGCCGACCAGTACGCCAACGCATTCTGGGACGGGACCGGGCACATGATCTTCGGTGACGGTGATGACCAGATCATTCTTTCAGGCGCGCTCGTATCCGCAATCGACGTTGTAACCCACGAACTCACCCACGCGATTACCCAGTGCACATACCAACTCAACTACTCAGCCCAACCAGGCGCACTCAACGAACACATCTCCGACGTTTTCGGCACCCTCGCCCGGCAATGGCATTTTGGGATTTCAGCTGTGGTTGACCATTGGCTTATCGGGTCCACCGTTACCGGCCCGGCACTCACGTTTCCCGATGAACGGCCATCGGGGTTGCGATCAATGCTCAACCCAGGAACCGCCAACCCCTACGACCAACAACCAAACCATATGTCTGCGTACTATCGCGGTGCAGCCGATCATCGAGGAGTACACGAAAACTCCGGCATACCCAACCGCGCATTTGCCCTCGCATCAATTGCGGTTAGTGGAAACGCATGGGAAACCCTCGGACCAATCTGGTACCGAGCCCTCACCACCAACCGACACCCTGAAACCAACCACAGAAACGCCCGATTCACCACCTTCGCCAACAACACCATCACCGCCGCTACCGAACTCCATGGTGATGACCACCCGCATGTTGAGGCAATACGCAACGCCTGGGCCACCGTCGGAATCCTCAAACCCTAGGTGCCAACCGGCTTGCTTACTGATTCGCTGCGCGCTACTCACCCCACAGGATCTGAATCAGTCACCCCAACAAGTCATCCGATTGGGATTGCGGTGCCAATTGTTGCTCCACCGTCGACAAGCAAAATAGTTACGAATCGAGAGCTTTCGCCTCAACGAACGAGTTGATCGAGAGCATCGCATCGCCAAGATGCGTGTTTACACAAGTGAAGTTTGGTAAACTGAGGTTGTGCAAAGACCAAAGGGCTTGTTTGGCAGAGAACTGGAATGGAACCAGCTGACGCAGTTCCTGACGAATTCAGGCAACACCACTGACACCGCAAATGACCTCGCAAATGACGGCAGACTTGGCCTCGTTTACGGTCGTCGTCGCCAAGGAAAATCGCTGCTAATCGCCAGTTTGTGCGCTCAAACTGGGGGATTCTATTGGGACGCGCTTGACGGCGAAGCCACACAAAATCTGGCTTCCATTTCCAATGCCTGGACTCTTTGGTCCCGTTCA
>JAYTWN010000292.1:0-7305 GCA_043743435.1 Acidimicrobiia bacterium | reverse complement strand
CGGGCACCGCACTCTGAGGGCCGAAGACTTCAACGGCAAGCACCGTGCAGGCAATTGGGGTGTTCGATGCCGCAGCGAAGACCGCAACGAACCCCAGAGCTGCTGCGTGAGGACGGGTCATGGCAAGTGGACCGGCGAGTACCGAACCGAGGCATGCCCCCACACCGAACAGCGGAGTCACTTCGCCCCCGGGAAAGCCCGACCCAATGGTGATGGCAGTGAACACGAGTTTGGCAAACCAAGCCGAAGAAATGATCGTCGCACCGGCAAGGGCCGAGTCGATAAGCGGCAGGGACAGGCCAAGGTAAGTGCGCGTATGAATTACGGTCATCAAGGCCAACACCGCGACCCCTCCAATGACGGGACGTAGCCACGGGCGCGGTGACAGGCGTGTGGTGAGATCGCGAACGGCATGGGTTAGCTCAACAAAGAGATAGGCGGCCAGAGCAAAAGCCACAGCAAGAAGCAAGTATTTGCCAACTAACAGTGCGCTCCACGATGGTGCAGCAAACACCTTCGGAAGTACATGTTTGATGCCCAGGTTTCGAGCGACCAGGTCCCCCAGAAAACTCGCCGCGACGGCCGCAGCGAATCCCTCTGCGCGCATATGACCAACACGACGGACCTCGAGCGCGAAAACAATACCGGCATACGGCACACCGAAGACCGAACCAAACCCACCGGCAATTGCCGCGATCAGCAGTACTCGATCACCGCGTTGCTGCCAATGACGTTCGTCGGCTAGCGCTTTGTCGGTTGACGCCTCGTCGGCTAACGCTTTGTCGGCTGACGCCTCGTCGGCTAGCGCCTTCCGGTTGAGTTTCCGGTTGAGCTTGCGACGGAGGGAGCGAAGCGGTGAACTGAGCCCCGCGGCGATTTGGACAGCAGCACCTTCACGTCCGCCAGAACCGCCGAAGAAATGAGTAACTGTGGCGCCTACCAGCACGATTGGCGCCATGCGAAGGGGAACGCCCAACGTCGGCTCTAACGATTCATCGATCACCAGATTGGCGCCCCGAGACACCGACGCCCCAATCGTTGCGTAGGTAAGTCCAAGAAGGAGTCCAGCGAACGGAAGCAGCCAAACTACCCAGTCGTGGGTTGTGCGCATGCGAGTGGCCCAGCTCAAACTCTGCAGAAATGCTGCGGACCCAAACCCGGAAACCACTCCAACGACTGCGCCAACAACCACGTCGATCAGCCATTCACGGATTGCACCCGTGCTTCTCGATTCCGGGATTGACATCGCCGTTGACGGTAGCAGGAGCCCCAGACCTGAAGAGGCTCACCCATATCAAGTCCGAAATGCCCAGATCCAAAGCTGAGAGCCCGAGCTAACCGATTCGAACAAAACTTCGTCTAGAAATCTCTCAACGTAGCTTTTCGTGACCACGTTGAGCCCGAGTTCAGTGGAGGTTCGGTAGTGTCGAGCAGTGCTTCGCCATACCAACCTCCCCGAGCAAGCCTCGACACCCCTTTCAGATCGATTGGACCGATCTGTGCGATCTGTCCGATCTGTGCGATCTGTGCGATCTGTGCGATCTGTCCGATCTGTCCGATCTGAAGGTAAGGAACGAGCTGTTCTCCAAGGGTCAGTTGCGTCTCGTGAGAGGAACCGGCAGGCGAGATCTCTCCGGTCGACAAGGCTGCTCCGAGTTAGCTCCGCGCTCGCTATCACGTTGATCGTTGGCGTAGTAGCGACCGCTCAGAGCTCCGCGCTTGCGGCCGGTGCAGCGATCCGCAGTGAACGCAAAGCCCCAGCTGGAACCAACGGTCAGGTACCCGTTTCCGGCGTAACCGTTCCGGCTGCATCGTTCAAGGTGAAGTTCCTCCTAGCGTTCGTGGCCGAACAGCCCATTGGTGTGGTGACCAGACCGGATGATCCGACCCTGTACGTGATCGAAAAGCAGGGCAAGATCCGGGCGTGGACGGGGACCGCATTTGCCCCATCTCCTGTGCTTGATATCGTCCGGCTGGTTGACTCGGTCAATGAACGAGGCTTGCTCGGCTTGGCATTTCACCCCACAAAACGTGACGTTTTGTACGTGGACTACACCGACAAACGCGGGAACGTTATCGTAAGTGAACTTCCTTTTGATGGAGCCACTGCGGACTATACAAAAGAACGCCGACTGCTGGATATGCCAAAGCCCTTCAACGAGCATAACGCCGGCACGATCTTCTTTGACGCAAAAGGATTGCTCTACGTCGCCATTGGAGACGGTGGGGGATCGAATGACAAGTTCAACAACGCGCAACGAACCGATGTACTGCTGGGGAAAATCTTGCGCATCGATCCAACGCCCGGTGTCGACAAGCCTTACCAAATTCCCAAAACCAATCCCTTCGCAGCAACCTCGTTGGGTGCCACGCCGCGTCGGGGAGAAATCTTTGCCTACGGGCTGCGAAACCCTTGGCGTGCCTCGCTCGATCCAGCAACCGGTGATCTGTGGATTCCCGATGTTGGGCAGGCTCGACAAGAAGAAATCAATCGCATGCCTTCGGGTCAAGCGGGTTGGAATTTTGGCTGGAAACTCCGTGAAGGTCTGTTTGGTTCCAAACCCAAAGGCTCGGTTGATCCGGTCTACAACTACCCCCATGCCGACGGACGTTGCGCTGTTGTGGGTGGTGTGCTTTACCGTGGAACATCCATAAGTACACTTACTGGATGGTATGTCTTCACGGATGTTTGTCAGGGGAAGATTTATGCCCTTCGACCCAACGGAGCAAACTGGAGCGTTGTGGACCTCGGCGAACGGGCCAGTTACCTCACTTCGTTTGGGATCGACAACGACGGTGAACTGTGGGCCACTTCACTTGAGGGCCAGATCTACAAAATGGTTGCCGCGTAGTGGGAGGCGGGCCGGAACGACGTGCACCAAGTGCCGCGCCAGCGCAACGCCGAACATCATTCATACGTCCGCTTACCGATTTTTTTTCGGCTGAAGCTTCAGGTGGCATTGTCGTCGTGCTCGCAGCCGTTGTGGCCATGGTGTGGGCCAACTCGCCCTGGAAAGCCTCCTATCAGGCGTTGTGGTCTACAGACTTTGGAGCGACATTGGGTCGGTTCCGCTTCAGCATGGATCTTCGACATTGGGTAAACGATGGATTGATGACTATCTTCTTTTTCGTCGTCGGTCTGGAAATCAAACGCGAACTGGTTGAGGGTGAACTTCGTGATCGTCGAAAAGCCATCACGCCCGTGGTTGGCGCGGTTGGAGGCATGGTCGTCCCTGCGTTGATCTTCTTGGCCTGGACTGCTGGAACGCCTCAAGCCCGCGGCTGGGGAATTCCCATGGCTACAGACATTGCCTTGGCGGTTGGGTTGCTAACGCTGGCGGGACCACGGATTCCAGCCGGAGCAAAATTGTTCCGCCGGATTGCTTGGGCTTGCGCTGGCCCGATTGCTATCCGATTCGCCAGTCCAAACCGAGAAAAGCAGCGCTCCGTCGCTGTAGTTCAGATTAATACAAGGTGCCGTAAGCGCGCGTTCGATCGCCCACGGTTTTGGTGGCACGCACCGCGGCCAAAGATTCCTTCAGTGCGCCGAGAAATTCGGGAATAATGCCGGAATGGACAGCATTGACGGTGCAGTGCAGCGAATCCGGTGGGCTTTGACGATCGCAGTACCAGCCGCCGGCCGCCCATAGGTCATCGCCAACCGCGTAGATATCAATGCGATCAGGTTCTGGGATGGCGAGATCGGCACCGAAGGCCACCAGTGTTGCCTGGGGGTTTCCGCGCACGGCCAACCCGTCGATCGCCCGGATTCCTGCCTCCAGTTCAACTCGCGCTTCATAAGCACGCTTGGTGATTTCCAGGTAGCCGTCGGCACCGAAGTACTGCTGCATGGCCCATGCCGAGGCTAGAGAGCCACCGCTTCTGGTGCCTAGAATGGCCGGTGATCCGTACAGTCCGCCAAGCCAATCGGAGGTGACAAAGAACTGGTGCTTGCGGAGTTCTTTGTTGCGATGGGCCAACACCGATGCGCCCTTTGCCGTGTACCCAAACTTGTGGAGATCACAACTGATCGAAGTGACGCCTGGGACGGTGAAGTTCCAGCCGAGATCCACCAGACCAAGTTTTTCTAAGAACGGCATAGTGAAACCCATGCACGCATCCACGTGGAACAGCACATCGAATTCCTGCGCTAATTCGCCAATCGCGGCAATGGGATCGATCACCCCCTGCGGGTAGGTAGGCGCAGAACCGACGAGCAAAATTGTTTCGGGCGTAATCGCCGCAGCCATCGCCTCAGTGTCGGCACGGTATTCGCTGTCGACGGGAACTCGAATCGTCTTGACGTCAAAATACGCAGCGGCTTTGGAAAACGCTGCATGTGCAGTGGTGGGCAGGACCATTTCTGGTTGCGTAACGCCTCGAGCCCGGCCCCACTGACGAGCGCCCTTGACCGCGGTCAGAATACTTTCCGTCCCACCAGAGGTGAACACACCAACACTGTTTTCATCGCCACCGAGGAGCTCGCAGACGTTGCCGATAACGTCTGCCTGCATAGCTTTTAAGCTGGGAAAGGCGTCAGTGTTCAGAGAGTTCTCACTCGAGAATTGCGAATACGCCTCCGTCGCCACCGCGTAAGCCTCTGCTCCTGCGTAGTAGGCCAAGCTGAAGGCGCGGCCTTCTTTCCATTTCAGGTCGTGATCGTGGAACCGACCGAGTCGCTCTAGTACCGATGCTGCATCACTGCCGTGTTGAGGTAGGACCATGCGGCCAAACTACCGCTTTGCGCTTCGCTTTACCTTCGTCTCACCGGGGGAGTTGGGCGATTTTGCTATCTGGTGCAGAGACGCGCAATTCACTGCGCAGTGTTTTTATCCCGATTCCCAGCACCACCGCGGAGAACACACCAAAATCACTGCGCAATTACTTGCGCGAACACGCACTAATGCAGGGAAGCGTAAGTCATTGCGTAGTGTTTTGACCTCAGTTGCCAGCACCCACGCGGAAAGTGCCACCAGGACACTACGCAATGATTTACGCGCACACGCACTAGAGCTGCATACAAAGGTCACGTGGGCGATATGAGCGTCCACGGCTGGAATTGAACCAGCGACCTACCGCTTAGGAGGCGGTTGCTCTATCCCCTGAGCTACGTGGACGGGGCCTCGCCAGCGCTTAACCAACAAGCCTGATTGCGAAGAGTCCCAAGCCTATGCGGCTCAGATGGTTCCCGCGGGCGCAGTTTGCGCTGTTTGCGCGGGGAAATGCCTAGTGACTTGTGCCAGATAGCCACTCAAGCTGTTTCGTGAACAAGTTGGGTTTCCGTGAGGTCAATAGTTTCACCCTCGAGCACGGCCATGAGGTCGGCGATTTTGGCCATGGTTGCCAGCTCAGACGGGCTGGTTTTGGTCACTAGATGACGGTGAACATCGGAGCGGTGGGCTTGGGTCGCCGCTTCAAGGCGAAGGAACCCTAGGGCGGTCAGAAGAGCTGCAAATCCCCGCTTGTCTCCAGCTACACGCACTCGGGTGACGAGCCCGGCATTCACCAGTCGGTCGACACAGTGCGACAGACGGCTCTTCGACAGCATTGAGGCCTCTGCCAGCTGCGTCATTCGAACCCCGGTCTCACCACTTTCGGCCAGAGCGGCCAGAACGGAGTACTCGGGTAGGGAAAGTCCGCTGTGGGAATCAAGTTCCCGATCAAGCTGCGTTAGGAGGCGAGTGATGCCTCGGTGAATCGAACGCCATTGGTGTTGTTCAAGGGTGGTCATGTGTTGCACGAGTTTCTCGGCTTTCTCGGCTTCCTAGGGTCTTCTGGGCAGTGGTGATCTCAAATGAAAGTGCTTGCAAAAGTATCCTGATTGCTTGCAAACTTACATAGAGACAACGCCCAGAGAAGCGTGAAAGTCGCGCAACTTTGTTGAAAGTCGCGGGACTTTCCTCGCAACCCTTGGCGGACCTGACTGAAAACGGAACAGGTCGACCACACCTATCGCACTTCGGCATCCATAACTGAACTGCTCAAACTACCGCCAGACCAGGGAATGCCTTACCAAGCACTGCGGCTGGATCGACTCCCAGAACGTTGCTTAACACCGTGGAATAGATCGCTCGAAAATCGGTGGTGAACTTCAGGTCCCCGTCGTCGAGATCGCTCAGGCTTGGAGAATCGCCATAGAAACCACCATTGACTTGCGGACCAACGACAAATACCGAGCTTGCCGTACCGTGATCAGTGCCGCCGGAATCGTTGGCTTTCACGCGACGTCCGAATTCTGAGTAAATCACCACGGTTACTTTCGCTCCGTTGGGCGAGGCCGCCATCGTGTTCACGAATCGAGTTACCGCTTGATCAACTGCACCTAGTAAGCGTGCTTGTGATTCCTTTTCGCTGGCGTGGGTATCGAAACCACCGAGAGAAACACTGAACACTCGCGTCGGAGCGCCGCCGTTCACGAGTCGAGCCACCTCATCGAATTGATTGTCGAGCTGCGTGCGGTTGTCGCCATTGGCTGTTGCGCCACCTTCGAGACTGACTGCCCCGGTAGCGGTAGAATTTCCCTTGAGAATCGGCGCGAACTTGTCAATCACGCGCAACAGGTCATTGTTGTTGCCGATCACTTTGTTGGCAAGCGGCCCGCCAGCATTGAAATTCCGTCCAAGTTCAGCGAACACTTTCGAGATACCTGCGCCGCCGGGCAGTACCAAGTTGCCGTTGGGAAGTGCCGCGCCACCTCCACCTTTGATACTCACCATGGCTCGTGGCATCGACGCACCAATGTTCACCATACGAAGCGGATCGCCACCGGTTGCATCATGCCAACGGCCCAACCAACCGCTCACTTCCAATCGATCCGGAGTCGCCGTCTGCCAAATGTCCATCGAACGAAAGTGGCTGCGATTGGGATTTGCATACCCAACGCCACGCACGATTGCCAATCGCTTTGCATCCCACAACGATTTGAAACCGGGCATAGAGGGATTGAGGCCGAAGGCGTCGTCGAGTTTCAACGTGGTGCTCGGCTGATGTGCCAAGTCGCCACGGGCGCCCAGGTACGCAGAGTCGGTTGGGACGACCGTGTTGAGGCCATCGTTTCCGCCATAAAGCGTGAGTAACACCAAGATGCCGTTTCCGGGTGCTGCCTTGGCAACACTGGCGACTGCAGGCGAAGCCACCGCGACCCCTGATGTTGTGGCCGGTGCAGGTATTGCTTGCACTTGGATCGGGGTCGCTGCCGCTGCGGAATTTGGCCGGATGGCACCGAAGGCCAGCACCCCTGCGCCACCCAGTAATCCACCAACTACATGTCGACGGGTGAGGAGAACGTTCTGCTGGCTCTGTTCA
>JAYTWN010000291.1:0-4597 GCA_043743435.1 Acidimicrobiia bacterium | reverse complement strand
GAAGTACAGCCGGGTCGACGAGTTGATCGTGCCAGTCACCCAGTAGATCATCAAATTGGTACACAACTCGTCGAGGGAGAACGCGTTGAAGGGGTCCCCGTCGCAATCGCTCCACTGACGGAATTTTTCCAAAATCCATCCGGCCAAACCAGCGGGCGAATCGGTAAGTCCGTAGGCCAATGTTTGCGGACGAGTCTTCTGAATCTCCTGGTAACCAACCTCGTAGTCACGGAAGTTCTTCATGAAGGCCAGGCCGGGCATCTCCTCGGGAAGCACACCGTCGAGCGGGTTGGCGGGATCGGTTGGGCGACCCATCACCATATTCATGTGTACACCTACGACATGCTCAGGATCGATCAAGCCCATGCCCGCGCTGATGATTGAGCCCCAGTCGCCACCTTGCACGCCGTAACGCGGGTACCCCAAATAGGCCATAAGCGCGCTGATCGATTGGGAAACATGCAAGGTATTGATACCGCGAACGGTTGTTGGTCCGGAGAATCCGTAGCCAAGAATTGAAGGGATCACCAAATGAAACGCGTCCGACGCCGAACCGCCATGGGTGACGGGATCAAGCAGCGGGGCGGCCACCTTGAGGAACTCGGCGATAGAACCGGGCCAACCATGGGTGAGAACCAGGGGCAGTGCGTTTTCGTGAGGAGAACGTATGTGGGCATAGTGCAGCATTTGGCCGTCCACGGTGGCTTTGAATTGCGGCCACGCATTGAGCGAAGCCTCCGCCACTCGCCAGTCATACTCGTCGGCCCAGTAGGCACAAAGTTTTTGCAGTGCGGTGAGTTCGGTACCGTATTCCCATTCCGTTCCGGGCATTTGATCGGGCCAACGGGTGTTGTGGAGGCGAGCCTTGAGATCGGCGATCACCGAATCTGGCACGGCAATGCGGAATGGTTCGTTGGCGGTTACCGAGAAAACGGGATCAGACATCCTCTCAATGTAGAAGCTGGCGCAGACACAACAAATTCTTGAGAGAAATTCGTTTTCATTGGACCCGAGAACGTGAAAGCCTGGAGCGATGAGTTTCTTAGGGTTTTTGGGAGTTGTTGTTTGAGGTTCGCCAGTGTTTGAAGCGGCGACCTTGGATTCGCTCGGTTGGACGCCCGTTTTGGCTGAAGCGGCTGCGTTGGCCCAGTCGAAAGAAACTGGGTTGGTCCCGGCGAGGGTTATCGCTCAGCTGCGGGAACGTTGGTTCACCGCAGGTCCCGCGGGGGTGCTGTCGGCAGATCTTCGAGGCATTTTGCGTAAACCGGGCACTCCAGTGGTAAACCTTCCCGGAGTGGGGGATTGGGTCATGATCCGGCCCCGCGCTGAAGAAGGCCGCGCCACCATCCACGCCGTGTTACCCCGCCGAACCGTGCTGGTCCGCAAGGTCGCAGGTGTGCTTACCGAAGGCCAGGTGCTCGCTGCCAACGTCGACACGGTCTTCGTTGTGGTGCCCCTCGACGGGGAAATCAACCAGCGCCGGGTGCAGCGCCAAATCAGTATTGCCACCGAGGGCGGTGCAGCCTGCATGGTGGTGGCCACCAAAGCCGATGTCGCTACTGCTGGAGCCATTGAGTCGTTGGAGGAGGCCGCCGACGCAACGCCGGTTTGGTCGATCGCGGCCCCTGAGGGCAAGGGTCTTGAGCCGCTCATGGCCGCACTTGGTTCAGGAGCCACGGTTGCCCTACTTGGCGTCTCCGGGGCCGGGAAGTCGACGCTCACCAACGTGCTGCTTGGTACGTCGCATATGGATACTGCTTCGGTGCGAGTGGGGGATAGCAAGGGCCGACACACCACCAGTCATCGAGAACTGGTGCTGCTCCCAACCGGCGCCATGCTGATCGACACGCCTGGTCTGCGAGAGGCAGCGCTGTGGACCGTCGATACAGCACTCAAGGAATCCTTCGCCGATATAGACGAGCTCTCCGAAAGCTGTCGATTCACCAACTGTGAGCACCGCACCGAACCGGGTTGTGAGTTACTAAGCGCTATCAAAAAGGGCAAGCTCACTCGGGAGCGGGTGGAATCCTGGCGCAAGTTGTACGACGAAATTGATGCACTGGCCTTCAAACAAAAAGAGCGTGAAGCAGCCCAAAACAAACGTCCGCTACAACCCGATCAACTTGACACCAGTCGCTCAAAACGTCGTCGTTGAAAGCATCAGTCGGGCGGTGTGGTTCGACCCGATCAGTGCGCCACGAAGGGCACTTTTTTCACCAGCCCAGTGAAAAAGTGGGGTTAGTGGCGCAAAACGAGGATCACCGCACACCCAATACCTCGACACTGCACACCCGTTACCTCGACACGGCAAACCAGTGGATCAAAACAACCGAGCGCAGGTTGACTTCGGACAGGTTTCGTGCCGTGCCCGCTAGCGGTTGACCAGTTCGGCCATGGTACGCAAGAGCGACGGTGGGCCCGAAAGTAACAGGGTGGTTACGCATGAATCTTCCCAAGCAGCGAGATCGTCGGCGATTTTGTCCACCGGACCGATCAAGCCCACCTCTTCGCACAAAGCCGTCGGGATAGAGGAAATGGCTTCGGCTTTTTTGCCTTCGAGATAGAGCTCCTGCACCTTGATGGCGACGGCTTCGTAACCCATGCGGGAGAACACGTCGAAGTGGAAGTTGTGTTCGCGGGCACCCATGCCACCCATGTACAGGGCCAGCATCGGACGGATTTTGTCGGCGGCCGCTTCCACGTCGGGATCGACTACCACGCTCATGGAAACTGCTACGGCAAATTCGGCCATAGTCCTGCGAGCACCAGGCCGGGCGAAGCCTTCCTTCAGGCACGAAACATAAAAATCGTCGTGTCGGGGTGCGAAGAACAACGGTAGCCATCCGTCGCAAATCTCGGCCGACAGCGCGACATTCTTCGGACCCTCGGCTCCCAGATAGATCGGGATTTCGTTGCGCAGCGGGTGCACGGTGGATTTCAAGGCCTTACCCAGCCCAGCACCGCCAACGAAAGGCAGTTGGTACTGCTTGCCGCTGAACTCAACGGGTGCCTCACGAGCCCAAACCTGGCGCATGATGTCGACATACTCTCGGGTGCGTTCCAGAGGTTTCGGATAAGGCTGGCCGTACCAACCCTCCACCACCTGCGGTCCCGATACCCCTATGCCGACGATGACCCGACCGTTACTCAGATGATCAAGGGTCATGGCAGCCATGGCCACGGCGGTTGGAGTGCGAGCCGACATTTGGATGATGGCAGTACCGAGTTTCAGATTCTTGGTTGAGGCACCCCACCAGGCCAGGGGAGTAAGCGCATCAGAACCGTAGGCCTCCGCGGTCCACATTGACTCGAAACCCAGCTCTTCGGCAGTGGCGATCTGCTCGGTCACCCCGCCCGGTACTCCTTTGCCCCAGTATCCCGTTTGCAGTCCAAGCTTTAGCGTCATGGACACAATGTAGGTGGCTCAAGCGACGAATGAGAACCCACGGGCAACTCGGTCTGGTGGCGGTCCCAGGAAGGGTGGAAATTTTGCCTATCGGATTCATATTGGGAGCGCGCGGTTGAGGTTTCGGGGTGGTTTGTCGTGGGCCGGTGGGGGACTGAAATTTTGGACGCCTATCGGTGGCGTGTGTCGGCTTGGTGTCTGCGCGACGGAATATTGACGCAGTATTTGGTCACACAGGCAGCATTTGGAGCGAAAGGCTCTTAACTAACTGAGATCTACGGCACTTTGATGGTTGTCGAAGACAGCGCTGCGGCCGCTGGGACCGGGACGGGAGTAGCTGGCGACAGTGGAACGACCGTCGTCGACGTAACGGTAGTCGGTGATGAAGTTGGGACGCTGGTTGTTGGGGGCGGCAGGGTTGGTGCTGATGTTGGCTCAACCAGGGCCTCAGGTTTTGGTCCCGGCTTCGCTGTTGGTGTGATGGCGAGCACGGTGGGGGGAGAAGATGGAAGAACAACAATGATGCTTGGCAGCGGCGCCGCCGTTGCCGGGACGAGCACGGCCGGTGTTGTCACCGCTACGACGGTTGTAGTTCCTGAAGCGTCATCAGTGGGTTGTGCCAGAGCATCAACGGCGTTGGAGGTTTCTTCAAGCTTTGTCTGCAGTGCTGCGACTTGCGCCTTGAGATCATCGCTCTCCTTTTTCGCTGCATCGGTTCGGTCACGCTCTCTTTGCAAACGCTCTGAGGACCGAATACTCAAATAAGTAGCAGTGATCGCTGTAGTGGTCGAGAGAATCGCCGCTACCAAAATTGCGTGCGCCGGGTTCAAGGGATCCCGTTTTTTCTTGGCGGGCGCGCCTTCCGACTCCAGTGCACGAAGTTCTGGCTGAGGATGTTTTGTCGGGGCTGCCGGAGTTGCCGGCTGAGGCGCAGCATCGGGCGGAGTGGTCGACGGTGGATTTGATTCAAGGTCGCTCACAGAACTTGACGCTAGTTCTCCATCACGGTGCTGCGGCTGACCCTCGCTTAGTTCGCCGCACCATTCTTGCATTTGAAGACCTGGCCTCGGGCGCAATAGCTTCCGAGCCCCATGATTCTGTCCTCTCTCCTGCGAAGGCGTTGCACGCCCTTACACTTGCCCCTCCCTCTATGAGCACGGGCTCTTATCGGGCGATTTCGCTAGGGAGGGC
>JAYTWN010000290.1:0-3916 GCA_043743435.1 Acidimicrobiia bacterium | reverse complement strand
GCCACGAAGAGGTCGAGAGAAAGTGCGGAAACTGCAAACACCTAGCCTCGGCCATAGGTAAAGAAGGGCGGCGTATCACTCAGCCGCCCGTTTGAGTGACGGTAACCACTAACAAGGAGACAATTTCCAATGTTCCGTAAAAATCGAGAAGGGCGCTTCGGTGAAGTTGTCGGTTGATCTCGCGCCTGGGAAGTACCTCTTTGTCTGCAATATCGAGTTTGGACCGAACAGCCACGCCGGTAAGGGACAGCGTTTGAATGTAACCGTCGCCTAAGACTGGCCAATCAGGGGAGGGAACGGTTCTGGCCGTTCTGTGTCGCCCGCCTCCTTGGGCGTCGCACTTGGACAAAGACCCATCACGTGCTGAACTGGGCGCTATGACCGCCGATTCGTCCAACATGGCTAGCAGCATCCCCTCAGAGCAACCGGCTGAAGGGCCGCAAGGTTTCGATGTGGACGCGGTCGTACCATGGCTTGAGGCGCGTTGCGCTTGGATGCAAGGCCCGTACAGCTGGGAGCGGTTGGCCGGCGGGCACTCGAACCTGACCTACCGAGTGACCGACGCTGGAGGCAACACGTTTGTTCTTCGTCGTCCACCGGAGGGTGAGCTTTTAGCAAGCGCGCATGATATGGCCCGCGAGTTCAAAATCATGACGGCCCTGTGGGCAACCCCGGTCCCGGTGGCTGAGCCGCTGGCCTTTTGCGACGACAAATCCGTAACAGGTGCCATCTTCTACGCCATGCGATCCATTGAGGGAAAGTCGCTGTATGCCTTAGAAGAAGTCCTTGCTTTGGTCCCACAGAACCTTCGCCGTGAGCATGGATTTCATTTCATTGATGTCTTGGCTGATTTGCATGCCGTCGACCCGAACGCTGTTGGTTTAGGTGACCTAGGTCGTCCGGATGCCTACGTTGCTCGTCAGCTGAAACGGTGGCGAGCCTCGTGGGATGCTGCGAAGACCGTGGAAGCTCCCGATGTAGAACGTCTGCACGAGTTCCTTGCCGACAACACCCCCGAACAGGGGCAAGCACGTTTGGTTCACGGCGACTACGGCTTGCACAACTGTGTCTCAAACACGCAAGGTCGGGTAGCTGCGGTCATCGATTGGGAGATCTCCACCCTGGGAGACGCGTTAGCAGATTTGGCCTATGCCATCAACGGCTGGGGTAAACCGGGAGAGATAAGTGCACGTGGTATCCGTCCGTCGCAGGCTCCTGGTTATCCAACCGACGCCGAGTTACTTGCCCGGTACGCCGAAAAGACCGGTGTTGATCTTTCCAACATTGGTTTCTACGTCTCGTTTAACCATTGGAAGACGGTGTGCATTCTCAACGGCGTTCTTGCCCGGTATTACGCCGGACAGAAAAGCACCGAGGGTGTTGACATTGAGGGGCTTTGCGGAGCTCGTGATGAGGCGCTGGTGAAAGCCATTGAAGCCGCTCTGCCCCTTGGATTCGTGGCCACGTTGAAGGAGAATGTCGCATGATTTCTGTTGAAACGTCCGGTGGAGTTTGTGGGGCAACCATCAACGGTGTTGATCTGTCCACAGATCTTTCCGAAGAAACCGTTGCGGAGATCCGGTCGATTTGGCTTGAGCATTTGGTGGTGGCTTTTGCTGATCAACATCTTTCGCTCGATGCGTTTGAGCGGGTAGCGCTTTGCTTCGGTGAGTTCGGGCAAGACCCGTACTTTAAGGGATTGGCCGATCACCCTCACGTAGCTGAAGTGAAACGCGACGCCGATGAGCAAACCCCGTTGTTTGCCGAGGGTTGGCATTCCGATTGGAGTTTCCTGTGCACTCCTCCATCAGGCACGCTGCTGTACGGCCGGATCATTCCTCCGGTTGGTGGAGACACGTTGTACGCCAATCAATATGCTGCCTACGACGCGCTTGCTGCCGATATGAGGGCGAAACTGAAGGGTCTCCAAGGGATTCACTCTGCCCGACGGGGATATTCCAAAGCGGGCCAGTACGGCGAGAAGGATGTTGGCCGGTCAATGGCCATTGTGTATTCCGATGATGCGCTGGCTACGCAGAATCATCCGCTTGTGCAAAGCCACCCCGAGACCGGACGTGACGCACTGTTCCTTAGCCCGGGTTACACCATAGGGATCCAGGGGATGGAGGAAACAGAGGCTCAAGAGCTGTTGATGTTCCTCTACGCCCACCAGGCCAAAGAGGAGTTCGTCTACCGTCACCGTTGGCATGAAAACATGTTGACGATGTGGGACAACCGAGCGCTCATTCACGCGGCAACGGGTGGATACCAGGGCCATCGCCGCCTTCTCCAACGCATCACGATTAGCTAGCGCACACACCCAGCGCACAAAACAACTGAACACATACCCAGTGCACATACCCAGTGCACATACGTTTGATACTGTTGAGGTGTCAGGGTGCGCTTGTCTTGGTCACGGGTGACGTATCGTCGAGATGTGTCCGAACTGAACCTTCAACAAGATGGTCCTGCGGTTACTCGTGATCTTGCTCTGGCCACGTGGAGTTTGTTCGTGGGACTTTCCTTTCTCATGGTTGCAGCAGGATTGTTTGGAACGTTGCTCAGCGTTCGGGCCGAACAGACTGGTCTGTCGACGGGTATGAGTTCCCTCATCAGTGCCGCCTATTACGTTGGATTCTTGTTCGGGTCGAAAGTAACGCTAGAAGCCTTAAGCCGTGTAGGACATATTCGGGTGTATGCCGCTTTGGCTTCTCTCCTTTGCTCCGCCATGATCGCCGCTGGTATCTTGCAAGCCCCCATAGCTTGGATCGCTCTTCGCTTTGTCACGGGTGTTTCGCTGGCTGGTATCTACGTGGTCGCCGAGTCCTGGCTGAACGATTTGGCCGACAACGACAACCGCGGACGACTTCTTGCCATCTATAGCTTGGTGGGATCGGCCGGATTCGGTAGCGGCCAGTTACTTATTGGCACCTTTGATGCCCAGCGGATCAGCGGATATGCCCTCGCCGCCATCCTTACTTCACTGGCTATTGCCCCGGTTGCGCTCTCCGAAGCGAGCGCCCCGCCGCTGATTACCGAGAAGGAACATCTGTCGCTGCGCGAGCTCGCCAAAGTGGTGCCAACCGGTATGGGAACGTGTCTATTGGTTGGTATTGCTCACGGTGCATTCTTTGGCATGGGCGCTATCTACGCCACTCGCGTCGGTCTCTCGATTCGCCAAACCGGTCTCTTCTTGGTGGCTCCAATGATCGGCGGGATGGTGTTTCAGTGGCCTGCGTCCGCTGCTTCTGATGACCTTGACCGCCGGGCGGTTGGTTTGGTCGCAGCCCTTGGTGCTGCTGGGGCCGCCGCGTTGTTGTTGTTCGGTCCCGCGGATCGGCCTATGGCTTTTGTACTCCTTGGTCTTCTTGGCGGGGCCAGCTATCCGCTCTATGGCATTGCCGGGGCCTACACAAACGATTGGGTCCAACCCGAGCACGTGAACGCTGCGGCTTCTCAGCTCATCGTGCTGTACGGCGCCGGAGCAATTATCGGTCCGTTCGTTGCCGCCGGTTTGATGGTGCTCAATGGTCCAACGGGCTTTTTGTGGGCCGTGATTGTCCTGCATCTCTTCGTTGCAGCCTTCTTGGTGTACCGGATGTTTGCCTGGCGTTCCCCACTGCGCACTCGCCCATGGAGCGAAGTTTCGATTCCAGCCCGCGCCTTCTACATTCCCGCCACGCTTATTGGTTTCAGTCGTCGTCGGCGTCGCAAGTCTGTTGTCCGCTGAAGGTGGTTTGGGTGCTTCCAAAACTCCCAAACCAGAAACTTCGAAGCTCAAGATCGCGCCACTAATCTTGCGTCGTGTCTGGGACGGTGAAGCGCACGAAGAATCGATTGAAGCCCGATGCAGCCTTTGCTTCGGTGTTCCAAGGGTTACCCGAGTACGCCCGCAAGGTGCTCGACGTGGTTGATC
>JAYTWN010000289.1:0-4896 GCA_043743435.1 Acidimicrobiia bacterium | reverse complement strand
GATTCCGCAGCGTTGATAACCCCGGCGATTTTGGCCCCAACGAGTCCCTCTGCGGCTACACGGTCCAAATCAGCATGATTGATGACGGCAATTTCACCTGGGACCAACTGCTTGGTGAGTTCTTTCGTACGCATACCAACATGAGCACGACCAACAACTTCTGGAAACGTCACGCCGGCCATGGTTTCCACTGCGTTCATCGCTTTTTCGAACTCTTCACGGGGACGATTTTGGCGGCATCTACGACTTTAGAAGCCTTGTCGATCTTGGAGCCCTTGACCATTTCCGCCGAAACCATGCCCTTGGCTGCGGCCCCGCCGTTGACATCTTTACGTTCTTTGACGCCCCTGAGCCCGTTGCTGCTCTCGGGCTCAGACTTCTTCGCTTTGCCGACAGCTTTTTTCGCCCTCGCTCCTGTTTCAGCAGTTTCAGCGGCCTCAGCTCGAAGGGCCTGTTCACTTGGTTCCGCCTTCGTAACCTTAACCAAAGACCCGGGAGCTTTCGGTTTTCCCGACGACGTTCGAGCCGAGCTACGCAGCAACTCACGGGCGTGTTCTCGCGCCGTCTGCGAATCGGGCGAACCACTCAACATGCGAGCAAGTTCACGAATGCGTGAATCCTCGTCGACCACGGTCACCGTTGTAATCGTCCGGGAGCGTTGCTGATCTTTCGCTACCACTGCCTGTTGATCGGCGAATGCCGCGACTTGAGGAAGATGCGTAACCACCATCACTTGACGACCCTGCGCTAACTCGGCCAAAGCCAAACCCACAGCCGACGCAGCCTGCCCACCAATCCCCGCGTCCACTTCGTCGAACACGAGCGTGTCTGGAGGGTCACCGTCGACAAGTTCTCGGCCCTCTAACAACGCCAAACGTAACGCCAGCATGACGCGAGCCAATTCGCCACCGGAAGCAACTTTGGCTAGTGGGTTTTCTGGAGCGCCGGGGTTGGCGGCAAGAAGGAACTGCACGTCGCCGTCGCCATCTTCACCAATGGGCCCCACAGCTATGGCAAACAGCGCCTTGGGCATGGCCAAATCCGCGAGTCGTTTGGTGATGGCCGCAGACAGCCCAGGAGCTACCGCGGATCTCGCCAGTACAACCTTTGCTCCAGCAGCCAGTACTTTGGCCCGGGCCTGATCGATTTGGGTATCAATGACCGCTGCGCGTTGATCGTGACGAACCAGATCGTCGAGACGCTTCGAAACCTCCGTGGAGTACGCCATGACCGAAGCGATGTCCTCACCGTATTTCCGGCGAAGTTCCCGCAACCGTTGACGGCGGGTACGGACCGCACCCAACCGGGCAGGATCGTCATCAATGGATTCCCCTGCTGAGCGCAACTCACCGGCAATGTCGGAAAGTTCAGCGCTAAGCGCCCGCAACCGAACAGCCAAGGCCGCATACGGGGCACGATTGGCAATAGCGGACAGGGCCGTGGCCACGACGTCACGCGCCCCGCCATCCTCACTGAGGGCCTCAACGGCAGTAGCTGCGGCACTGCGGTGCGCCAAGGCGTCAGCGAGAAGATCTTCTTCCTGCTCAAGTGTTTTATCTTCGAACGGGTCCTGCAAATCCGCAGCCGCAAGCTCATCAACCTGAAACCGCAGCAGATCAATTTCGCGAACCCTCGCTCGTTCATCGCCGCCCAAGGAATTCCGCTCGACAAGAAGTGAACGTAACATTTCACGAGCCTCGTGCAGCGCGATAAGAGAAACCCCGCCAAAGGCGTCTAGGGCAGAGCGTTGTTCACCCACGCGAAGTAACGACTGATGGCCGTGTTGGCCGTGAAGGTCCACAAACCGAGAACCTTCCTCGACCAGTTGGGTTACCGGTGCGGGATGGCCGTTGATGTAGGCCCGTGAACGGCCTTCCCGAGGAATAACCCTGGTCAGCACCATTTCGACTGCGGCATCACCCTTCCCGCGTACAAAACGCCCGTCAACACGAGCTTCTGAGGCACCGGCAGCCACCAGCGACGTTTCGGCTCGTCCACCCAGCAGCAAGTCAATGGCTTCGACCACCAACGTTTTTCCCGCACCGGTTTCTCCGGTTACAGCGGTCATGCCTTCGCCGAAGGTGAGAGCAAGGTCGGGAATCACGCCAAGATTGCGGACCAATAGTTCAATCAGCATCGTTGGTTCCCAATCGCCCGGGCAAACCCAAACCAGCCTTTTCAACCACGGAACGCGCCGCGCCAGTCACTCCGGTTATCGAAGTCACCGGTCCATCGATTATGTCTGGGCCTTCACCGAGGGCCGCGGAAGACAACCCAAACTTTCGCTTGAGAATCGAGTGGAACCGTCGATCGAACAAGGTGACTAGGCGGGCACGATACGGACTGCGCCTAATCACAACCGATGAACCTTCTGCCAACTGCCCAGCAAAACGTCCGTCGACAAACAGCGTGGCCGTGCGTCCTTCCTGCACCGTTGCCCGTACCGTCTCATCGCCGTGCAACACCAAACTGCGATCAAACAACATGTGCGGTGACACCGGGACGATAACCAAAGCATCCATTCGCGGCGAAACTATGGGACCGCGAGCACTAAAGGCGTACGCGGTCGAACCCGTCGGCGTAGCAATGATCAAACCATCGGCGGAGTAATCCATGAACGGCTCGTCGTTGAAGGCCACAGCCAAACGCACGGTGTTGCCCGCAGATGACTTTTCCAGCACGGCATCATTCAGAGCAATGAATGGCCCCGAAGCCACACCGGCTCCACTGACGAGATCGGAGCCGTCAATCCCACGAGCAACAACGTCCCCCGATTCCGATTCCAAGCCCAATTCCAACGGTGAGTGTTCGACGGTGATATCCAACAACATCCGTTCTTCAACCACGTACCGTCCAGCCAAAACGTCATGGAGCAGGGCGGGAAGTTCGTTGGGTTGCAGTGCCGTGAGGTACCCAAGATGACCAACATTTACGCCGAGAACCGGAACAGAAAATCGCGCCACCATATCCACGGTGTGCAGCATTGTTCCGTCGCCACCCATGGAGAAGGCCAACGTCAGCCCATCAGCAAACGTTGCATTGTCATAAGCCCAATCATCCAAACCAACTCGGCCTGCGTACGTTGCTGGCACCCGGACAGTACCGCCGAGCGCTTCAATTTCGGTGATCAGTTCACGGCTCAAAATCACGGCCTGTTTGCGGACCAAGTGTGGGATCACCCCGAAAATTTGCCCAGCAATGTGTGGTTCCGTTTGTGGTTCGGTCGCCGACTCAGCCATGCCCGACTCCTTCGTTTCGGGCCACAGCAACTTCGCCGGATTCGCCAGATTCGTCGGCGGTTATGGCGATGCCTTCGCGTTCCGCAGCTTGTGCCACTACAGCATGAAGAATGGCAAAATCGCTTTCACGCAGCAACGTATGGTTCGGCGACAAAACCCCTGCACCACCAGCGGAAGCCAACGAGAAACCTACGCTGGCACGATTCCGCGCAGAATCAGAGCTCACAGAACCAGACCTCGAAGGACCGGCGCTTGCAGAACCTAGAGCGACCACCGAACCTCCAGCGTTCCGGTCGGGCGCCCGCAGATGCACCAGGAATTCAACGTTCCCATCGGTTCCGCTAATCGGCGAAGTCATAGCTCCCATCATGACCGCCCCCTGTGACAAAAACGTGGCCATCACACCCTGCAACGCTCGCAACCAAACCGCTGGTTCTCGGATCACCCCTTTTCCTTTGGCCACTTCAGCACGTCCGGCCTCAAACTGCGGTTTCACGAGCAATACCAGCGAGGCGTCCGAAGCACTTAACGCCAGGAGATTCGGCACCAGGGAACGTAAAGAAATGAACGACAAATCGCCGACGATCAAGCCAAACTGACGTCCACCAAAAAACACTGGGACGTCGACGGTCCGCAAGTTCACGTGCTCGTGAACTTCTACCCGAGAGTCTGCTCGAATCTTTTCGTGCAGCTGGCCAAACCCCACATCGGCAGCGACAACGCCAACGGCTCCTCGCTGCAGCAAACAGTCGGTAAAGCCACCCGTTGACGCCCCGGCGTCGAATGCCCACAACCCCTTTGGGTCGATCCCAAAGTGCTCCAGTGCCCCGTGGAGCTTTTCGCCACCACGGCTGACGTAGCGAGGGCGGGGGCCAACCAAGCGAACCGGCTCACCCGGACCAACCATCCGCGACGCCTTGTCGGCAAGAGCTCCAGACACCATTACTTGGGATTCCCGGATGGCGCGCTGCGCCGCTTCCCGCGAGACACAAAGCCCCCGCCGAACCAACTCGGCATCTAGTCGGCGGCGCATGCCTTCATCCTAGGAGCCCCCCAACAAATCCCGGCGTCAACTCTGCAGAGTGCTTGAGCGACCAGAGCCTTTGACCGAAAGCTTATGACCTAGCTCGTGACCGAAAGCGGGCGACCCAGAGCAAGTCCCCTCGGGCTGTCGGATGAACCCGTGCGAAACAGCGACCCGCCCTCCACGCAAACTCTCATCTCTTGAACCGCTTCACCAGCTCGGCCAAATCCTCAGCAACGGCGTTTGGTTCAGGATCAACCGGTAAATCCGCTCGCGAAGTTACGCCACTCAGCACCAGCCCAAAGCGGCCTCCTAAACGTCTAGCCATACCGCCATCGGTTGAAGGACGGTCACCTACCATCCACAACGTGGACCGTTGCGCAGCAGTTGGTTCCGCACCCCAGCCCAAACGCTCATAAACCAGTTGCGCTGCAGGCCAGTTGGGCTTCCCAGCAATTGTCGGCAAAACACCAGTTGCATACGAGACTGCCGCAACGATTGATCCTCCGCCGGGTAGTTCACCTTCCGAGCTTGGATAGGTTGGATCGTCGTTGGTACCAATCAGCCGGGCACCGTTGCGGATGGCTCGAAACGCCACGGTGAGACGGTCGTTTTTGAAATCACGGTGCAACC
>JAYTWN010000288.1:0-28809 GCA_043743435.1 Acidimicrobiia bacterium | reverse complement strand
GCGCCATCCGCCGGGCCATGACTGTGGTTTTGCCTGAACCGGCGCCGGCCAGAATCAACAGTGGCGAACCAACGTGGGTGATCGCTGAAGTCTGCTCGGCCAGCTCCAGCCAAACCTTCGGAGCCGGCACGCGGGGCAAATCTTGCGGGGTTTGCGAACTCATGTGCCGACCTCAGCACCTAAGGGTTGGATGGGGCAGGCTCGTTGGAAGGCGCAGTACTGGCAGTCGGCGTCGACACTGGGGCGAAAGGTTTCCGTAAGAATCTCGTTCGCCCGAAATGCTATGCGCGCTGATGTTAACTCGGCGTGGTTGGCCTGAATGGGTTGATCGATGTCTTTGCTGTTCTGTAAGAAGTGCAAACGCAATCGATCCGGTTGACCAACCCCGGCAAAGGCCGGATCATTGTTGACGGCCAGATGGTAGGTGGCCAGCTGCAGGTCTTCCCCATCGACCGTGCCCCCTGGCGGTGTGCCCGTTTTGTAGTCAACAATTTCCAGATTGCCGTTGGGGTCGATGGACACTCGATCAATCGAACCCACCAAAACATGCTCGGCATCGTCACCTACGGTGATGGTGAAACGATGCTCTACAGCGACCACCTGAGCGATCTTGGGCAGCTCGTTCTCCCACCAGGTTCGCAGCCAATCCTCCGCCCGTCGGCGGTAGTCAGCCTCTTGCGGTCGGTAGGCAAACGCCGTGGAATCCCAGGCGTGGTCGAGACAGGCAAGTAACTCCGTAAGTCCACATTCGATTGGCGCATAGGGCACGAGTGGTGCAACTTCAGACGCCCAACCCTCGGAGTCCGGACTCGGGACAGGTCTTGAGGAGTCCGGAGTCGGGACAAGTCTTGAGGAGTTCGGGCTCGGGACAGGTCTTGAGGAGTCCGGGCTCGGGACAGGTCTTGAGGAGTCCAGGTGTGTAGCGTCACTTGCCTGTGGGGCGAGGTATCGTTCGAGCGCTTCGTGAACCATGGTGCCAACGCTGGCCTGCACACTCCCCGAACCACGGACCGCAGCGACGTACTGATAGGCAAAGTTTTGCGGGCAATTTTCAAAGGTGGAGAGCTGCGATGCAGAGAGCCGCAATCGACCATCGGGAAAACACGGCACGACCCCTGGTGTTTCGATGAGCGTAGGTAGCGGGATAGCCCGGCGAACGTTTGGGTACGTGTACGTATGATTCGGCCAGTCCTCAATGAATCGACTGATCAACACCCCCGGTTCCGGAGCGCCAACAGCGACAACCCAGCCACTGCAGCGGGCTACACATCGCAAGAACATCGCTTCTTCGTTCGCAATATGTTGCGCCAACGCCACCCTGCTCGCTTGAAGGGCGACCTTATTCATGCCCACCGAGACAACATGGCCAAACGTACTGGGCCAAGACCCTTCGGCGAGACCGACTACCACAACCACGGCAAAGTGGCGACCGAGCAGTTCTGAAGGCGTGAGCAGGGCCACGATCGATCCATCGCCGACAAACACATCATCCTCCTCGAAATGTTCAAGCCCACCTGGATCAACATCGTCACCGGTACCTGGGGCTACTTCCGAGGGCCGCAACGTCGGAACACCCGAAACACCCGGTTCGTCCATGCCACCCGAAAAACCCCTGCCGGACACCGGCCCCGCCGACGGCGCACTCACCCAACTCTTGGCCAAAAGCCGCCGTAACTCCGCTCGACAAGCCCCAACATTTGCTGTGGGAAGCGGTCCTACGCTGCGAAGGACTGCGAGGCAAGCGGCAATCGTCGAGGAACCCGCGGCCAACGCCAAACGGGCAATGTCTCGTTCCCAAACACCGAACAACAAATCCTGCAGTGGCCCGCGTGACCAAGCGCCCGTCAATAAAACGCCGGAAGATCGAACCGCTGCGGGCGAATTCGAAGAATCCTCAATTGCCGACGAACTACTGACAGCCTGTCCAAAACGCTCAAGTTCCTGATCCACCAGTCGAAGCCATTGACGAACCAAAGGATCGGCGGACGAAGGTCGGCCGGGTTCTGTGAACCGAATACCCGATCGACGCCCCGAACGCCGAAGTGCTCCCAAGAGTGCCGACTCTACCCCAAACTCTGCAGTTGCAGTCGCACTCGCAGTTGCAGTTGC
Organism: Acidimicrobiia bacterium; assembly: GCA_043743435.1. Lineage (GTDB taxonomy): Bacteria > Actinomycetota > Acidimicrobiia > Acidimicrobiales > JANYDT01 > JANMZO01. The sequence goes on along the minus strand of JAYTWN010000288.1, from coordinate 26,700 downwards.
CATGCCTCGGCTACGCACCACCACGGCCATGTCGTGCCAAGCGACGCCAGTTCTGCGAGCCTCAAGAAGAATCTGCACCACAGATTCGGGGGCCAAACTCCTATGCGAACTGATTACACGTGAACGTTCCGGAGAGAGGGCCTCGTGCGTTAAGACCGGCGCAGCCCCAAGCTCGGGCCAAACAGCAACCGCCTCGCCAAATCGCGACCCTTCACGATCGGCACCCACCCCAACAAGCTGAGCACCGACAAGTCCAGAACCGACGAGTCCAGAACCATCGAGTCCAGAACCGACAAGTCCAGAACCATCGAGTCCAGAACCTAAGGGCAACTTCAGCAGAGAACCAACGAGGGACAAATCTTCGCCAGTCCACGAATCGACATCGTCGCAGACCACGAGCGCGTCCGATGCGAGTCCCGAATGTAAAAGCCCTTGCGGAGTAGTGATTCGTACCACCCCAACCAGTGTCGGAAATGCTCGAGCGAGATCGTATCGAAACGCATCCGCACTGAACCTCTGCGCGCTTACCCAAATCACCGATCCGGCTCTCAATGAAACTTCGTTACTGTCGGCTACCGCGGCTGGTAAACCCAAAAGTGAACCAGCAACTTCGCTCAAGCGTTCGGCCAACGCAAAGGTTTTCCCCGAACGGGCTCCGCCGGTGACAAACAGTGACGTCATGGACCGCAACTGATTAGCTGAGCCGCTTCGAGCGGTCGAGCCGTTTCACGCAGACGAACCAATTCACGCAGTCGAGCCACTTCACGAACGGAAATCACGAAACGAATCCCCCAAACCAATTCGCTAAACCAAAACAGGTGCGCCATGCACGAGATACTCAGCCTGCCCATCTGCAGCGCGACGAGTTTCGGCCATGCCGATCTGCGCCAAATACACTAAGTGTGCATAGGTTTCGCTTTCTGCCATGGAACCCCAACGCTCTGGACGGAACAGAAAGTGGCTAAAACCCTCAACTGAGGTCCAACCGTCGGCCTGAGAAACCCGTGACAACAACTCAAGCCGATCCTGATGATGGGCCTTCACCTCGCGCACCCGGCCTGGCAAATCATCAAAGTCCAAACCATGAGCGGGAAGCACACGCGAAACCCCCGGAAGTGCAGCCACCGTATCGAGCGACCCCAAGAAATTCGCCAGCGACGCATCACCCGAGCCAATACCAGGAACGTGGGGAGTTATCGTCGGCAGCACATGATCACCCGAGATAAAGGTGCCGGTTTCGGGATCAAACAAACACAAATGATCCAGCGTGTGACCAGGCGTATGCACGACCTGCCAATCACGCCCGCCCAGCGACACGGAATCTCCACTTCGTACGCGCACATTGGGTTTCGGAAATGGCCAACCCCGTTCACTCAACGTCAACGTGGCGCTTTTGTGCAGCGAAGGTTCATCACCATAGGGATTCCATGTTTTGCCCCAAGGAGCGGCAGCGGCCGGTGAGACTCCGTCGGCAATGCGAACATCAACTTTAAGCGGTTTTTGCCCAAAATCAGGATGAGCGTGAGCGGGGTCAACACAATCATCATCATTGACGCACTGATGTAGCGGATCAAACATGGTTCGAAACGAACGATGAGTGATGATCTTCGCTCCACCAGAAGCCTCGGCCAATCGCTCGGCGTTCCCAAAATGATCAGGATGCGAATGCGTGATCAAGATCGAACGCACACGAGTAACCGGAATTTCCGCCTGCGCTAAACGCTCCAACAACGATGACCACGATGCTGGACCTGGCAAGCCTGGATCGATCACGTCGACCCCGTCGGGCCCCACCATCAAATAGGTGTTGATATGGGCAAGTCCCGGCAACTCGATGTGCAACTGGGCTCGCAACACCCCCGGTGCAACCTCTTCAACCACGGTTCGGGCAGGCTGCTTCTCTTGGCGGACGGGTACTGCCACGGGCGTACTCAACGGCAAAGGAGGCACATGAATCGGCCCAGAACTCGCTACAGCTGCAGATTCAGCACTCATGAGCTCAGACGCTACCGCCACGGTGAGACAAGATTGCGTTCCCTTCTCGAATCCACGCAATGCCGGGGTAGAAATTTCGGTATGCAGGACGGTGGGTTTTCTTTCTGTAGCCCAGCTGCCATAACGTTGTTACGTCGACGCCAGCACGTGGAGTTGTACAGAAATGTCATCCAACCAAACAGATGCCCCGGAGGCCTCCATGAAACTCAGCATCATGCTCAACTACGCCGGCAACGTTCGCGAATTAGCCGATGAAGTCTCCGCTCTCGAAAAGGCCGGACTCGATTGCGTATGGGTGGCCGAGGCCTACAGCTACGACGCCATTTCCATGATGGGCTACCTGGCCGCTAAGACCGAGACGGTAGAAATCGGTTCAGCCATCGTGAACGTCTATTCCCGCACCGCCACCCTGATGGCCATGAGCTTCGCCGGGCTCGATTACGTTTCAAACGGACGCATCAACTGTGGTCTCGGAGCGTCAGGCCCCCAGGTCATCGAAGGTTTTCACGGAGTGGCGTATGAGAAGCCGATGCTGCGGATTAAGGAATACATGGAGGTCTGCCGGTCCACCTGGAAGCGCGAAGTGATCGACTTCCAAGGCTCAACCGTGCAAATTCCTCTGCCTCAGGGCCTCGGTACTGGTCTTGGCAAGCCACTCAAGCTGATCAATCACCCAGTCCGTTCCACGATTCCTCTCTGGTGGGCGTCGCTGAAGGGCAAGAGCGTGGAAGCCACCGCGGAAGTAGCCGACGGCTGGATTCCCATCTTTTACATCCCGGAAAAGGCCGACATGGTGTGGGGCGATGCGCTGCAGCTCGGGCTAAAGAAGCGCAAGCCTGAACTGGGCAAACTTCAGATCCTGGCTGGTGGCACCGTGATGATTACTGAAGATGCCGACCTCATCACCAAGGTCCTTGACGGTGGCCGTGCCGGAGCGTCGCTCTATGTTGGCGGAATGGGTGCAAGGGGCAAGAACTTTTACAACGACATCATGAGCGCCTACGGCTGGGAAGGTGAGGCCAAAAACATTCAGGACCTCTACCTCGACGGAAAAAAGGCCGAAGCCGCCGCCGCGATACCACGCGAGTACCTCGAAGCTGCTGCGCTGGTTGGTCCCGAGGGATACATCAAAGAAAAACTGGCCGCATACCAACAAGCCGGAGTCACGCATCTTCAAATGGGTCTCTCAGGCAGCTTGGAGCAAAAAGTGGCGACGGTGGCCAAAATGCGAGCACTGGTCGATCAGATTTAGGTCTCAGCATCGGTGAAGTTCAAGGGTCCGACTCCGGTTTGTTTCCGAAGTCGGGCCCTTTTACGTTCGGCGAGCGCTTTGCGTTCTGCACTGAACGGTGACAACGGAGCAAAACGCCCAGTTTTAAGGGATTAGTCAGATTTACTTACTGAAAACGGTGTTCAGTGATTGGCGTCACAAACGAATCGTGACTACGGTAGAAGGCGTAGGTGACCCGAGTCACAAGTTCTTCTTTACTCGTTTTCGCACCTGCAATCACGAACACCAACCCCAGGGGGATCTTGCATGATGAAGAAAAAAGGGCTTGCTGGCCTTGTGTCGCTCGGACTCGCCATTGCGGTTCTTGCACCGGCCACCAACGCATTCGCTGCCAAGGCTAAGCCCAAAGCAAAGCCAAAGGCCGCTGCAAAGCCAAAAGCAACCGCCGCACCAGCCGCCACCGCTGCTCCGGCTCCTGCCGCCACCGCCGCTCCAGCCGCTGCCGCTGCCAAATCCGGTGGCAAAGCCGTTTGGGGCCTCGAAGCCGAATCCTCTGAGGGCTACCTGCCTTCGAGCTCGAACTGCGCCATCTCCTGTTACCAAGTTTTTGGTTCCTTCGCTGAGCGCCTGTTTGGCGTAAACGACAAAGGCATCACTACTCCTTGGCTCGCCGATTCGATCACCCCAGATCCCACTTACAAGGTTTGGACCATCAAGCTCAAGACGGGCATCAAGTTCACCAATGGTGAGCCATTCAACGCTGAAGCTGCAAAGCTCAACATTGATGACTTTGCTTGTGGGTCAGTAACTCTCGCCGCTTGGTTCCCCCTCAATGGATTTGGCCAGCTTTGTAAGGGTGGAAAACTCCTAACTGGTGTTTCCACCAACGGTGACAGCACCGTAATCGTGACCCTTCCAATCAAATGGGTTTCGCTGCCCGCCTACCTCGCCTCTGGCCAGACGTACATGATGGCTCCTGCCCAGATCAAGGCTGCCGACCGCAACAAGCCAATCGGCACCGGACCTTTCAAGTTCAAAGAATGGGTTGTAGGCGATCACCTGACCGTTACCAAGAACGCTGAGTACTGGAACACCAAGGCCGCAGCGAAGCTTGACGAAATTGAGTTCCGTCCGGTCCCCGATGAAAACGCTCGCCAGGCCCAGCTAGAAGCCGGTCAGCTTGACTTCATTCAGACCTCGAACATGCTTGCCATTGCCGACTTCACCAAGTTGGCCAAGGATGGCAAAATCAAACTGTCCCTCGGTAGCCAAACATTCGGCGAAGTGAGCTACGACATGCTGAACAACGGCGTTGCTCCGTTCAACAACAAGAACTGCCGTTTGGCTGCTGCCTACGGTCAAGACGTAGACACGCTCATCAAGCTTCGTTCACCTGGTTCAGTCAAGGCCGACGGTCCCTTCCCCAAGGGTGCCCTCGGGTACCTCGCAAGTTCCGGGTTCCCGAACTTCAACTTGGACAAAGCGAAGGAATTCTTTGGCAAGTGCAAGACGGAACTTGGTGGCGGAGACGTGAAGTTCACGCTCGGCACCACCACCGTTCCTGACAACATCCAAACTGGCGCAATCCAGAAGCAAATGATGGAGCAGGTTGGCTTTAAAGTTGACACGGTCAACCTCGAACAGCAGAAGTACATCGGCGTCGCACTCGTTGGTGCTTATCAGTGGTTCCAGTGGCGCTCGCACGGCGGTTTCGACCCCGATCAGCAGCGAATCTGGTGGCACACCGAAATGATTCCAAAGAATCCTGCGACCGGCGCATACGTTTACGACGGCAAGACAATCTCGATCAACCTGGCCCGTATCTCGGACGGAACCATCGATGTTGCCTTCGATCAGATCCGCGGAAACTCGGATCCGGCCGTTCGTAAGAAGGCTGCAGAGGCCATCAACGGTGCGATGGGGGACAACGCGTATGACCTCTGGCGTACCCGCACCCAATGGGCCGTTGCCTACTGCAACAAGTGTGGTGGCGTAACTGGACAGAAGACTGCAAGTGGCGATGCCAAGCAGGACTTCCCAACCGGTCACGTAGAAGACGTAGCAGCACTTACCAAGGGCTGAACCGTTTAGTTTGAAAACGAGTGCTGGGTTCGCTAGCGAGCCCAGCACTCGTTTTTCTTTGTAGCGCTATCTCCCCTTAAGCGACTTCGGTTGCGGACAGACTCAAAAATGGTTTTCTAGGCCGCATCGAGCGCTGATGCAAAACCTCGACTTCCTGATCAGAAACGGATCGACAACATGAATTACTTATGGCGACGGCTGGCCACGGCTCCGCTGGTTCTTCTCACCGTGAGCTTCCTAACGTTTTGGTCTTTGCGACTGGTTGGATCGAACCAATCGATTGTGCAGAGCCTGTTGGGAACCAACTACAACGAAGGTAACGCCATCCGGATGAAAAAAGAACTTGGCTTGGACAAGCCGTTCTTTGTGCAGTACTTCAGTTGGCTTGGGAAGCTCTTGCGTGGGGATCTCGGATTCTCGTTTTACACACGCGATTCAGTTTGGGCATATTTGAAGACCGGCATTCCCACCACAATCCAGCTTGTGCTGATGTCGATTTTTTTTGCGCTCATCCTTTCGATTCCGCTGGGAATCCTGTCGGCGTATCGGGTTGGAACCCGTGTTGACCGTGGGATCGGCACCGTGAGCTTCGGACTCCTATCGGTTCCAGGTTTTGTGCTTGGAATAGTTTTGATTTTCACGTTTGCTGTTCGGTTCAGCTGGTTCCCGGCTGGTCAAAGTGTTCCGTTTAGTGAAAGCCCCTGGCTCTCAATAAAGCACTTATTGCTTCCTTCATTCACCCTCGGTCTGGGGCTGATGGCTACGTTCCAAAGAGCGCTTCGTACCGACATGGTGAACACCCTGCAGGAGGACTACGTAACGCTGGCAAAATCAAAAGGGCTTTCGGATCGGTACATTCTCCTTCGCCATGCCTTTCGTCCTTCAAGTTTCACCATCGTCACTCTTGCAGGAATCACCATCGGCGGATTGGTTGGCAATGCGTTCATCATTGAGAATCTCTTTACCCTCAATGGTCTTGGTCGCAAGGTTGTCCAAGCGCTCTTTCAGCGCGATTTCCCCGTAGTGCTCAGCGGAACCATGATGATCACCTTCGTCTACGTGATGACGACCACCATTGTTGACTTGCTCTATGGGGTTATCGATCCTCGTATCCGCCATGCCCGCGCCGTTAGCTAACCCAGAGACCATCATGACTAACACCTCAGCGACATCGCCAACCACAACGATCAACATGCCACCCGCGGGCTCAGCATATGGACTCGGAACAAATCTTGAAGCGTCCGCACTCGGGACACAGCTTGGAATGTCCGGACTCGGCGCAAATCCTGGAGAGTCTGAAGTATCCGCAAAAGAACTTAAAAAACGAGGAAAGAAACCCTTCGGTTTTGCATTTTGGTTTTTTGTCAGTTGGCTCGGCATCGTGCTGATTTGTGCGATTTTTGGCAAGGCTTTGCCCTTTGCTCACAAGGCTCCCGACTACATCACCGCTTCGTACATCAACGACGGCAAGGCCGCCAAGGTGTTTGGTTGGGCCCATCCCCTAGGCACTGATCAAAACGGAAACGATTGGCTGTCTGCCGCAGTCGAAGGCGCCCGAAACTCTATGGTGCTCGCCTTTGCCACGATCTTCTTCGGCTTCTTGGTCGGTGGAGGTTTGGGAATGATTGCTGGCTACCGGCGCGGACGGCTCGACGCCATTTTTACGTTCTTCACGACCGTACTTTTGAGTGTTCCGCCCCTGCTGTTCATCATTTTGCTACTCACAATCTTTGCGGCCACGGCACCAGCAGGCGGAGTAGCCCAAGGGCTTCAAACCACCGTGTGGAAGCTATCGTTTTCGCTTGGCGTCCTGTCGATCCCCACGCTGTATCGAGTTGTCCGAGCCTCCACCATGCAGTTCGCCAGCCGCGAGTTTGTGGTTGCGGCCAGAGCGATGGGTGCTAAACCCAGCCGAGTGTTGATGAAAGAAATTTTTCCGAACGTAGCAAAACCTATGTTGGCATACGGTCTGGTTGCTGCCGCTGGAGTTATCTCCGTAGAAGGCGGTTTGAGTTTTCTTGGCATCGGCGTAGGTGACAAGTGGGCGTGGGGAAAGATGATTTCAACCGGCAACGGCATCAAAACGTTGAAGGGCGCACCGATGATCACGCTCGTCCCCGTCTTCATTTTGTTCCTCACCGTTATGGGCTTTAACTTTGTTGGCGACAAACTTCGTGAACGCCTTGAAGTAAAGCAGGGAGGCATCTAATGACACTGCTTGAAGTCACTGATCTCAAGACTGCGTTTGCGACCGACCGCGGTTTGGTTCGTGCGGTTGATGGTGTCACCTTTAACCTTGAAGAAGGCAAGACACTGGGTGTCGTAGGTGAATCAGGATCGGGCAAGTCTGTTCTGTCCCGGTCCATCATGAACCTGTTGCAAAAACGCGGAGTGACCCGGTCAGGAACCGTGCAATTTGACGGTGTCGAGACCACCAAGCTCACACTCAAAGAGTCACGCAAAATGTACGGCACTGGGATGGCGATGATCTTTCAAGATCCCATGACCTCGTTGAACCCCGTGGTGAAAATTGGTCGTCAGCTGACTGAATCGTTGCGTCTGCATTTCGATATGAACAAAGAGTTCGCCATGGAAACAGCAGAGGAACTACTGCGCAGCGTCGGCATTCCCGAACCGAAACGTCGTCTCAACGAATATCCCCATCAACTTTCCGGCGGTATGCGCCAGCGTGTGGTTATCGCTATCGCTCTAGCTTGTGGGCCGAAGTTACTGTTCGCCGACGAACCAACCACGGCCCTCGATGTAACCGTACAGAAACAAATTTTGAATCTGCTGGCTCGTCAACAAGCGGAACGAAAAATGGCCATGATTCTCGTTACGCACGACCTTGGCGTAGTAGCCGGCCGAGCCGACGAAATCATGGTGATGTACGCCGGGCAAGCAGTCGAGAAAGCACCCACAGCGAAGTTGTTTGGCGCAATGCGTCATCCGTATACCGCTGCGCTGCTGAACTCGATTCCCAAAACATCCGATCCGTCGCATACCCGCCTGGAAGCGATTCCTGGTCGTCCGCCGCGGTTGATTGACCCGCCTGATGGATGTCGATTCGCTTCTCGTTGCAGCTACGCAACCGATAAGTGCCGTTCGGAAATGCCTCCGTTAATGGCTGCGTCTGGCGATCCCGAACATCTTTTCCGATGCTGGTATCCACTCAGCATCACCTCTAGGCCCTCCGTGGCAGCAACTGTAGGAAACTAGTTATGGCCGGTACCGGAAAAGCTCACCTTCGCCCCGAAGGCACTGCGCTGCTGCGTATTGAAGATCTTGTTGTGGAGTTTCCTGTCGGACGAACCGGTCTCAAGGTACACGCCGTTTCAGGAATCTCGCTCGACGTGATGGAAGGCGAAACGCTGGGTCTAGTAGGCGAATCGGGTTGCGGCAAGTCGACCACAGGCAAAGCCATCATGCAGCTGCCTCGGCCGACGTCGGGGTCCATCGTGTTGGAAGGCCAAGATCTCACCAAACTGGGGATGTCCGAAATGCGGGCGCTGCGCCCTCGGATGCAGATGATCTTTCAAGATCCCATCAGCTCGCTCAATCCCCGGCGCAAAGTTTCTGACATTGTTGCCGAGCCTTTAGAGATTTGGAAAAAAGGCTCCAAAGCGGAACGTGCCGCCAAGGTTCGGGCCACCATGGAAATGGTTGGGATTGACCCCGATCAGGCAGGGAACCGCAAGCCCCACGAATTTTCGGGCGGTCAATGTCAGCGTATTTGCATCGCCCGTTCCGTGGTGATGGACCCAAAAATGCTGATCTGCGACGAACCGGTTTCCGCTCTCGACGTTTCCATTCAGGCTCAGATTTTGAACCTGCTTGAGGACATGAAGAAGGAATACGGACTCACTCTTGTCTTCATCGCTCACGACTTGGCCGTGGTGAAAAACGTGAGTGACCGAGTCGTGGTGATGTACCTCGGCAAGATCTGCGAAGTTGCGCCTCCAGACGCCTTGTACGCCAACCCGGCCCACCACTACACCCGGGCCTTGATTGACTCGATTCCTGAACCGAATCCAGCGATTCGCCCGGATCAAACTTCGGCCCTGGAAGGCGATCTTCCTTCGCCCATGGCACCTCCGTCAGGCTGTCGATTCCGCACTCGTTGCCCGGCTGTTCAGCAAAAGTGTTCCGAAGAGGAACCGCAGCTGGTGGAAATCGGCAAGGGTCATTTTGTTGCGTGTCACTATCCCCGCGAAGTTCCTGTTGCCATCGGTTCTCGCCCAGACCGCTGAGCTGCCTTCAAGCAAACCGCGCTAAACGCTGGCTACGAGGGCCAGCGCCGCGAAAGCAGCAATAACGCCAAAGAGCTGAACCCGCTGCAGGCGTTCCCCGTCAACGATTCGGGCCAGGGCAACGGTGGATACGGGATACATCGCCGCGAGGACAGCAAGTACCGACAACAAGCCACGACCAATAGAGAGCACGTAAAGTACGTTGGCCGCCTGGTCAAGTATCCCGGCACTCGCCACGGTCTTCCATTCTGATCGAGACACAAGCACCGGTTGGTGAGCTCGTCGGGCCAGCAGAGCCGACGCTCCAATCGATATTGGCCGGGCGCCCACTAACGCCCACAGTCCCACTTCCCGGGGGTCTCCAGCTTGACGCAATAGTACAAACAAGATTCCAAAGCCGGCTCCAGCCCCTACGGACATGCCGACGATTCGCAATCCAGACTTGCCTGCTGCGCCTGGTCCACTCGGTTCGCCGGTTACTTGGCTCACTAAGGCAATAGCCATGACCGTTAGGCTGACCCCAAACCAGGCCCTCGACGGCGGGCGCTCCTGCAACCAAACGGTGCCGACAATCAAAGGAACGATCGCTGCGGTCACCGCGGTTACTGGCGAAACGATGCTCATCGTGCCCTGCGCAAGCGCGGCATACAGCAAAATGATGCCAACTGCTCCCGCGAGTCCGGCCACCGCTCCAAAGGCTAGGACCCGAAGCGTTGGTCCTTCCCCAGCCACGATTACTATGCCAATCGCCAAGACACTAAGACCGGCCAACTGCGAGCTTGCCGTGACGGTGGCTGCTGCGGACCTCCTGGTGGCCTTCCCTCCAAGAAAATCTGCGCATCCGTACACAAGCGCACTCAGTACAGCAAGAAAGGCACCCATACTTCAGTCTGTCTCAAACTGTCGGAAGTTCCTGGGAGCTAATTTGCGGTTTGAGACGGCACAAGTTCCCACACCGGAGATTTGCGCGCTCGGCTCGAATAGGTCTGTTCAGAAATGGCCATTGCTGGCTACTTTCTACCTTTCACCTGCGGAATTCGAAAGGGTGTTCTAACTCTGCAAACATAGGTGCCATGCGTCACTGTGGCAGCGATTTGAAGCCCTCAAGTTCGGAGCCAACCGTTGGCGAAGTACTCCAAAATCCAACTATTTGGTCATGCTCATCAATGGCATACTCAGCGTTGGTCACCATTCCCTTCCTGTTTCGAGGCACGGCTTGACCGGTCAAGATTTTCCGATGCGAGCTTCCACAAGGCATTCGACCTTGAACGAGACCGCGATTCGTGGTGACGGTAACCCGGCCATTCGTGTGCGAGCGATTCGTAAGACCTTTGGTTCGGGTGCTGGAACGGTGCATGCGGTCGATGGAGTCGATTTAGACATCGCCCACGGCGAGTTCTTCTGCCTGCTCGGCCCGTCCGGATCAGGCAAAACCACGCTGTTGAGGATGATCGCTGGATTCGAGCTACCCAGCGCCGGCTCCATTTACCTCGATGGGGTCGATGTCACCGCTCTGCCGCCGTTTGATCGAGACGTCAATACGGTGTTTCAGGACTATGCGCTGTTTCCTCACATGACCGTGTTGCAAAATATTGAGTACGGCCTCAAGGTGAAGAAGGTGGGAAAATCTGAACGGCGAGAACGAGCGGAACAAGCTCTTGAGGCGGTTCGACTTGGTGGGTACGGATCACGTAAGCCTTCGCAATTGTCTGGTGGTCAACGTCAGCGGATTGCTCTGGCCCGAGCGTTGGTGAACCGACCGAAGGTACTGCTTCTCGATGAGCCGCTCGGAGCGCTGGATCTCAAGTTGCGTCAACAGATGCAAATTGAGTTGAAGGCCATCCAAAAACAAGCTGGCATCACGTTCATTTTTGTCACCCACGACCAGGAAGAAGCGCTCACCATGAGCGATCGGATCGCGGTGTTCAACAACGGTCGGATCGAGCAAGTTGGCACACCCCGTGAGATTTATGAAAATCCAACCTCGCCTTTTGTCGCCGGGTTCGTGGGCATTTCAAATCTGGTGAGCGGCGCTGCTGCAAAGCACCTGACGGGGAGCAACGCGACCTTCAGTGTTCGTCCGGAACGACTCTTACTCCATCCCGTCACCGGTGGTGAGATGGGGGTTCCTGTGGGCCGTGTCTGGATCGAAGCGACAGTGAGTCACATCGAGTATCTGGGATCGTTAACTCGCGTTGGTGTGGCTCTCGGAGGTGGCGAACAGCTCATCGTGCAGCTGGCCAACGCTTCGAATACCCCGTTGCCCTATCCGGTTGGCGCGACAGTGCGGGTTTCCTTCGACCCCGAAGCTGCTCGGCCCATGATCACCGAATAGCCCTTTGTGTCACCGCTGAATAGTCATCTTCTTGCCGTACAAGTAACTTCCGTCAGCTTTTAACGTTTCACACCCAACCACCACACCAATAGGAGAACAGAAATGGTTAACCTGAACAAACGACTTCGAGCCGCTGCGCTAATTGCCGCAGCGGCGATGACGTTCGCGTCGTGCTCGAAAGATGCTGCCGACACCACGGCTGCTCCGGCGGAAACTACTGCCGAGACAACAGCTGAGACCGCTGCCATGGCTGATACGACCACAGCGGCAACTGCCGACACGACCGCAGTCGCCATCGCCGACACAACAGCTGCTGCAGCCGCTGGGGGCAATGAAGCCACCGCGGGTATTAAAGCACCTGATCTGCCTATGGCTTCGGCCGTGGGTGACGGAGAAGGTGCCTTGAATCTGATTGCCTGGGCCGGGTATACGGAGAAGGCCTGGGTTGATCCTTTCACCGCAGCGTCGGGTTGCAAGGTAAACGTCAAGGTGGGCAACACCTCCGACGAAATGGTGCAGCTCATTAAAACCGGAGAGTACGACGGAGTCTCGGCATCAGGCGATGCTTCGCTTCGTTTGATCGCCGCCGGTGACGTGTCCCCCGTAAACACCGATCTCATCCCCAACTACGTCGACGTGTATCCCGGTCTGAAGATGAAGCCTTGGAACTCCGTGAGCGGTAAGTCCTACGGTATGCCTCACGGACGTGGTGCCAACGTGTTGATGTACAACACCGAGAAGATCTCTCCAGCACCTGATTCGTGGTCTGTTGTTTGGGACCCTGCATCGCCAGCCAAGGGTACTATCAGTGCTTACGATTCGCCGATTTACATTGCCGACGCTGCACTGTGGCTTATGAAGACCAAGCCAGAACTCGGTATCACCAACCCTTATGCACTCGATGCTCCGCAGTTGGCTGCCGCAGTCGAATTGTTGAAGGCGCAGAAGGCCAACGTTGGCGAGTACTGGAGTGATTACACCAAGCTGCAAGCTGCTTTCAAGGCTGGCTCAATTACTGCATCGACGGCTTGGCAGGTCATTACGAACTTGGCCGTCGGTGAGAAGTCACCAGTAGCTGCAGTTCTTCCCAAAGAAGGTTCAACAGGATGGTCGGATACCTGGATGATTGCCTCGAAGGCAAAGAATCCGAACTGCATGTATAAGTGGATGGACTACATCGTTTCTCCTGCTGCTAACGCCGCGGCAACGGAATACTTTGGTGAAGCTCCGGCCAATCCAAAAGCCTGCGCACTTACTACTGACAAGAATCACTGCACTACCTTCCATGCCGACGATGAGTCATACTTCTCGCAGATCTACTACTGGACAACTCCCATTAAGGATTGTCTCGACGGTCGTGGACCGATTTGCACGGACTACTCCGAATGGACCAAGGCCTGGACTGACGTAAAGGGCTGATGAATTCCGTGGAGCGCAGCAACAAACGAGTGAAACAAACCTCGGTTGTTGCTGCGCAGAAGCGGTTGAAGCGACAGCGGCGCGTGCAGTTGACGGCGTTGTTGAGTGGTCCGGTTTTGTGGTTGGTGGTTGCTTATGTGGGTTCGATTTTGGCGTTGTTGTTGACATCGTTTTTTCGTTTGGATTCCTTTACCTACACGGTTGAGAAGGTTCGCGGGCTGCAGAATTATCGCGAGTTGTTACAGGAGCCGGTATACAAGCGGGTCGCGTTTCGTACGGTTGGCGTTGCCGCGGCTGTCACGTTTTTTGATCTCCTTATTGCCATTCCGATCGCCTTCTATCTGGCCAAAGTGGCAACGCCTCGGGTTCGGCGGATTCTTGCCGTCGCCGTCACCATTCCACTCTGGGCCTCCTATCTTGTGAAGGCTTTTGCCTGGCGGACGTTTTTGGACCCGGCCGGTGGATTGCTGCGCAAGGCCTTCGGGGTGTCACCTGGGTTTGGCTTAGGCGGAGTGGTAATTGTGCTCACGTACCTGTGGCTTCCGTTTGCCATTCTGCCCATCTATGCGGGGCTTGATCGTTTGCCGGATTCGCTGTTGGAGGCCTCGAGTGATTTGGGCGGCAAAGCTTGGGTGACTATTCGCTCCGTGGTGCTGCCGATGTTGATGCCGTCGCTTCTTGCTGCGAGCATCTTCACCTTTTCGCTTTCGATGGGTGACTACATTGCCGTCGGGATCGTCGGCGGCAAAACACAAATGATTGGCAACGTGATCTCGCAGAATTTTGGCGTCAATAACGTGCCGCTTGCTGCAGCGTTCTCAACAGCACCGATGTTGGCCATGCTCATCTATTTGCTCGGTGTGCGTAAAACCGGCGCCCTGGACAATTTGTAGGCAGCGATAGAGATGACAATGCCCCGTATCCAAATCAGTTCTTGGCAAAATTTCCAACGATCTACGGCCATGACGACGTCACGAAAACGTGCTCTGCGTGCGACCCCTCTTGAAAGGTATGTGCACTAGCTATGCGTTTGTCGCCTCTTGCCCGTCGGGGCTTAGCGGTACTCACTGCTGCAGCGCTGGTGTTCCTGTTTGCGCCCATTTTCTACGTCGTGCTGCTGTCGTTCAACAAAGAGCGATCGATCATCTTCAGCAGTTTTTCCACGAAATGGTGGGGTGTCGCTTGGCGCAACCCCGATGTACGTCAGGCGTTGTGGGGTTCGGTGAAAGCTGCACTCTTTGCGTCGTTCATAGCACTCTTGCTTGGAACAGCAGCCGCTTTAGCCGTTCATCGGTTCAAGTTTTTCGGAAGAGAAGTCCTGAGCTTCCTAGTCATCCTTCCGATTGCTCTCCCGGGCATCGTGACCGGCATCGCACTGAACTCAGCGTTTCGTCAGGTTCTTGGTATCAAGCTCGGCTTCTTGACTATGGTGATCGCGCACGCAACGTTTTGCATTGTGGTGGTCTACAACAACGTCCTTGCACGATTGCGAAGACTTCCGGGAAACCTCGATGAGGCGAGCGCAGATCTGGGCGCTCGTCCTTTCACGACCTTCATGACCATTACGTTCCCGTTGTTGCGCTCCGCGTTGTTCGCGGGTGCGCTCTTGGCGATGGCATTGAGTTTCGATGAGATTGTTGTAACCACATTCACCGCAGGGGCAAGTACGAAAACGTTGCCGCAGTTCATTTTCGCCAGGTTTAGTCGACCGAATGAGTTACCGGTCGTCAACGTAGTATCGGTCACGGTGATCCTGATTTCGATCATTCCGGCGTGGTTAGCCCAGCGACTTGCCGGCGACCAGGGTGGCCCTTCGCGGTGAAGCGCCTGGGCTCGAGCGCCCAAAGCCGAAGATGCACTGGAAGGCGTCACGTTTGCTCATCCTCCTACTTTTGCACCAAATCGGTGAAGTGTCGTGGGTAGTTCAGTTCATTCGAGCCTCAGCAGTCCAAACGTCGATCGACCGCCGACCCGATCACCCGGACGGTTGGCGCGTAACCCTACTGGCATGAGCGGATCGGCGCACCTGCGCAACCACCCCCGCAACGGCTCAGCGGAGTTTGGGTTTTCAATCGTCTGATTGCTCGAAACGGTTTGGATAGTCCGAAGTAAGGTGCAGTCCATGGCCATAGTTATCGGTGTCGATTCCTCCACGCAGTCAGTAAAAGTGGAGGTGCGCGATGCCATCTCAGGCGAGGTTTTCGCAACGGCGAAAGCGGCGCACCCGTCCACGACACCACCGTGTTCTGAGCAGCATCCCGATGCTTGGTGGTCTGCTTTGGTGTCGGCGATGAACTCGGCTCTGGGCACCCTGAGCGACAAGCATCGGAGCGAGGTTGTGGCGCTGTCCATCGGGGGTCAGCAGCACGCCATGGTTACCCTCGATGCCAGCGCGATACCGATCCGCCCGGCCAAATTGTGGAACGATACCGAATCCTCACGGGAGGCCGATGTGCTGGTGGCGGCGAAGACCCCCGAGTGGTGGGCCAATGCTTGCGGAAGTGTTCCGGTAGCCGCATTTACGGTGACAAAGTTGGCGTGGCTCAAAGCGAACGAACCACAAAACTATGCGCGCCTAGCAACAGTGTTGTTACCCCATGACGAGATGACTCGGCGGTGTGTGGGGCGGCCCGTTACCGATCGCGGTGATGCTTCGGGAACGGCGTATTGGTCTCCGAAAACCGGAACGTGGGCACATGAGCTTCTGGCCCAGGTTGACCCAGAACGAGACTGGAGCAGTGTTTTGCCGGAAGTTCTTGGTCCGCGTGAGTCGGCCGGAACACTTACGAAGGCCGCAGCGACGGCGTTTGGATTGCCTGAATCGGTACTTGTTGGCCCGGGCACGGGTGACAACATGGCCGCAGCTCTTGGTATTGGTTTGGCGCCCGGTGATGTGGTGATCTCACTGGGAACCTCCGGAACGGTCTACGCGGTTTCGGATACACCAACGGCCGATCCTTCCGGTTGCGTCGCTGGGTTTGCGGATGCGTCGGGAAACTTTCTGCCTTTAGTATGCACACTGAATGCTATGAAAGTAACCGACGCAGTGATTCGGCTCCTTGGCATTGATCATCAGGGATTTGAAGATCTGGTGTTGGCAGAAGAAGCTGGTTGCGGTGGCTTGGTTTTGCTGCCCTATCTCGATGGTGAGCGGACCCCCAATCGTCCCGATGCCACTGGCGTGCTCAGTGGCATTCGTTCCGACGTATCACGAGGCCAGCTTGCCCGAGCCGCAGTTGAAGGTGTGGTTTGCGGATTGCTCGATGGTCTCGACGCGCTCAAGACCGCAGGCGTACAAACGGCCGGTCGACTGTTCTTGATCGGCGGTGGCTCCCGTTCCGCAGCGTTCCGTCAGGTAGTCGCCGATTTGGCCCAGCGTCCGGTGGTGGTTCCCGATGCCGACGAGCACGTCGCAACTGGCGCCTGTATCCAAGCTGCTGTCGTATGGGCACATGCGAATTCTGAAACTGCGAATTCTGAAGCTGAGAATCCTTTTGCCGAGTTGGCCGCGAAATGGTCTCTTGGTGGAGGTTCCGTTACGAATCCGTCGGTAGGTGGTGCTGTGGCAGAAAAGGTTCGAGCTGCCTATTCGGTTGCCCGCAGATAAACCCGTAAGTCGAAAGGTTTCGCGGTATCCCAAGAACCCCGAAGAGCTTCCTTCGAGCTGCTACTTCTTGTAGGCCTGAGCGGCGGGTGAGGCGTAGCTTGGCGAAAGAACTTTGATGGCGTTTCGGTAGGAACCGTCCACGGCAAAGATGGTGGTTCGGGCGTTGGCTAAGCGTGACGGCTGGGAGTAATCGACGGGGGAGCCGAGTCCGAAGGTGTCGACGGTGCCAATTTGAGTGGAGGCGCTGAGAAGGCCGGCTTTTGAGAAATCGGAGCGAGAGGCGGCCTTTTCGAGAACGGCTTCCCAAATGATGGCTTGGGTGTATCCGTAGGTCAGACCAACATCGGGATTTTCGGTCCAGAAACGATTGTCGGAAGCAATAAGTTCACTGATCATTTTGGTCATGCCCGGAACATTGGGGTCACCCCATTGGGTGCCGTCGCCAACCACCCAAGCACTGGCCTCAAAGATGGGGCTGGTTTGGGGGATAACGATCTTGTCGGAAAAGCTTGCACCCATGATGATCCATCGAGGAGAGAAGCCCGCCTGGCGGCCACCAACCACGAGCTGCAAGGTGGTGGCTGGTCCCACGGTTACCATCACCGCAGCGCAGTTGGCGGCACGGAGTTGGCCAATGAACGGTCCAACGTTGTTATCGGTTGCTCCAATGGTGAGCGAAGGCCCGGCTGTGGCACCCAATCGCTCGGCGGCGAACTTGAAACCTTCGGTGCCAGCATCACCAAAACTTGTTCCGACGGACACTGAACAAATCGTTGGTTTGGCTGGGGCGACGGATTCCAAGAAGTATGCGATGCCGTTGATTGCCTGGACCTGGTAGCTGTTGAACACTGGTAGGAGGTTTGGTGCCGAGGCCCAACGTGCTTCCTGTGAGGCGGGGGAAGCCAACGCTCCCTCGGCACGAAGAATCGGTTCCATCGCTTCGGTGGCAGGTGTACCCAGAACGGTAACGAATCCGGCCACTTTGTCCTTCATAAGGTTGTACTGCGTGATGGTGCCTTGAGGGTCATAGTTGGTGTCGGCGACCATGAGTTCAATTTTGTATTTGCCACCGATACCGCCACGTCGGTTGATGGCGGCCACTCGGGCTTGGGTGCCAGCAAGGAGTGCTTTACCGATTTGTCCCCAAACGGGATGCGTAGTTGTAGTAAGTACACCTAGTTTAATGGTTTTTCCATCAAAACCCGGGACGTTGCTTGGCGCAGCTGGCGCTTGGTTTGCGCCTGTGGCTACTGAGGCTGCGGCTGCGGTGGAGGGTGGGGTGGTCCATTTGTAAAGGGTTTTGATTTTCGTGCAGACAATGTCGGATCCATCGCGTGCTTGCGCGCTCACGCCCAACTTTACTTTTGGGCACGGGGTGTTCGCTCGAAGTTTGCTGATGGCCGGGGCCTTCGTGGTGGCGACGGTTGTCTGCGGGGGTGCACTTGAGGAGGGCGCAGTTGGGGGAGCGGTTGGTGGAGCAGTTACCGCGATGGTTGTAGGAGGTGCGGTGGCGACTGGCTGGGTTGGCGGAGGAGCGGACACCGGTGGCTTGGTTGGGATCGGTTTAGGGGTGGTCGGCGGCCCGGCTTTCGGCACCAACGCTTTGATGGTGGCGGGAACTGTTCTGGGTACTGGTGCAGCGGTCGGTGCGGGTACAACCTTTGGGGCCGGAGGGAGCGTTGGGGCTGGCGTTGGAGCGACAGTCGCAACAGGCAGAACAAGTTCGGCCGGAACTGCAGTCGGTGCAATGGTCGTTGTCGTGGGTGCGATGGTCGTCGTTGTGCTCGTTGTGGTTGTGGTTGTCGTAGTGGTGGTAACGAGGGCGAGACCGATGGGAGCTACGACCGCCTTTGGCGGTGCCACATTTGGAGCGAGGGCTTCTTTGCCGGTCGACGAAGAACACCCGGTGAGCACTCCAATGCATAGAACGGTTAGAGCTGCCAGTGCGGCGTTGGCCCGAAGGAAGGAGCGGTTCATTGGGGGTTTCCGTTCGCGGCAGGGGTGACGGGTGCAAGGCTGAGAGAAGCTCGCACGAGTCGTTTGGTCTGGGCGTTGGGAGCAAACCATGTACGCTTACCATCTACATCAAGCGCTATGTCGGCGCATCCGTCGTTGTTGGTGTCACCCACCCCGACTTGCGCGCCGGTGATTCCCGTTTGATCCGCGACTGCTTCTAGGGGTGTCGAAGCATCGAGGATTTCCTCACCCGTCGGCCAGGTATTGAAGTAGTAAATCACGCCGGTGTTCGGACGGTAGACGGCAAGAGTTGCTCGTTCTCCGCAAAACCAGTTACCCACTCGCAACGCATCGTTGGGAACACCCACGAGATAGGAGGTTTTCGTCCCCGAGGCAAAGGTGATGTCTATTCCGCTATTAGTCTTCACGACGGCACTTACGCATTGCGTGGTGCTTTGGGTGTTACAGACAGGCAGCGGAGGAACGCCCAGACTTCGCAAGCTTTTGTCGTTACTGGCCTTGATTGCTGCGAAGCCTCCACCGGCGGCCAGTGCCAGCCCTAAGCCTGCCGCAGCCGCTCGAATGGTTCGTTTTCGCGAAGGCTTTACTGGTGTGGCTTCGTCGAGGTGGACGGAGCGTGATTGGCGGCTGAACGTGCGCGTAGCATCTGCTGGGAAGTCATCGTTGGTGGAGTTATCAAGATCCTCGGTGCCTAGGAAATTCTGCGCGGGTCGATTCGCCGCATAGGTTGCCGCATAGGTTGCTGGGTCACGAAGCGCGCTTACGAAATCCCACATGGTCGGAAACCGATCTGCAGGGCTGCGAGTGAAGCTGCGTTCGATAACGTCGGCCAAGGGTCCAAAAGCTGCGCGATCGAGTGGTGGAAAGGTTCCGCGGTCTGCGTTGCGCAGTACTCCTATCGGGGTTGGGGCAGCAAAGGGGGATGCACCCGTGAGACATTCATAGGCGACAACACCCAGTGCGTACTGGTCGGCGAGTGGTCCTGGTTCGGCGCCGTCGGCTTGATCAGGATCGAGATACCCGGCCGTTCCAATGGCTAGATCGGTGCGGGTCAGGTTGGCTTGCGCAGCGTTTCTAGCGATACCAAAATCGGCGAGAAGGGGCATGTCATCTGTGGTGAAGACGATGTTTGATGGCTTTACGTCGCGGTGCAGAATCCCTCGATCGTGTGCTGAAGCTAGGGCTTCGCCGATGGGAATGATGACGGCTTTGGTTGATTGAGGGCTGAGGACACCAAGAGCCAGGCGTTTGGTGAGATTGCCGTTTTGGGCGTAGGGCATCACGAGGGCTATACCTTCGCCGTCATCGAGAACATCGAGTACGGCCATGACGTTGGGATGGTCGAGCTGGGCCATGGTTTCGGCTTCTCGGCGCAGACGCTCCCGATCCTCAGCGCTGCCAAAGGTGGGTACTCGTTTAATGGCGACCTCGAGCGAGTCGGGGCCGGGTGTTCGGGCTAGGTACACCGCTCCCATGGTCCCTCGGCCGATCTCTCGTTCGATGGTGTAATCCGCTAAACCGCCGCGCTCATTCATGATGGATAACTCTTTAGTGCCGATTTGTTCAGTGCTGCAAGGGTCGAATGGCCTATCCCGTAGAGTTTTCGGATATTCGATGCTGAAGTGGTGGATTTTTCCTATGGAATTCAAGCCTTTGGCACTGTACCGGCACTGTACCGGCACTGACAGGAGCAACATCATGAGCAATCCACTTTCTGGCATCAACGTTGGCATTGTTGGCACCGGGTTCATGGGGGTGGCTCATACCGAGGCTCTGCGACGCCTTGGAGTCAATGTGGTTGGCATTGTTGGTTCCACCCCACAGCGGGCGCAGGCCAAAGCTGATCGAGCCAATCTGCCTAGGGTGTATGCGTCTCTCGACGAGTTGCTGGCCGATCCGCTAATTCACACGGTGCACATCACGTCGCCAAATGACGCGCATTTCGAGCAGTCGATGGCAGTGTTGCGTGCGGGTAAGCATGTGATCTGCGAGAAGCCTTTGGCCATGAACACTGAGCAGACGGCGTTGTTACTAGCCGCTGCGCAGTCGAGTGGTTTGGTGCATGCGGTGTGTTTCAATCAGCGCTACTACCCGTTGGTTCATCAGGCTCAAGCCTTGGTGGCTAGTGGTGAGTTGGGTGTGCCCCGGCTCATCAGCGGCGGTTACCTACAAGATTGGTTGCTCCTCGATACCGATTGGAACTGGCGGCTCGTAGCGGCCAAAGCCGGTGAGCTTCGTGCCGTTGCCGATATTGGATCGCATTGGTTTGACAATGTGCAGTTCATCACCGGCTCTCGCATTACCGAAGTCTTCGCTGATCTTCACACCTTTTTGCCGACGAGGAACCACCCCATTGGTGAAGTGGAAACCTTCAGTGCACATAGTGTCGGGGATGTTGAGCGAGTCGAAGAATCGGTGGCAAGTGATGATGCCGCAGGTTTGTTGCTTCGCTTCGACAACGGGGCCCGCGGTGTGTGCACGCTTTCGCAGGTTTCTGCGGGTCGCAAAAACGCTATGCATTGGGAGGTTGACTGTTCACAGTCGACGGTGGCTTGGAATCAGGAGTCGCCCGAGGATCTTTGGGTTGGGCATCGTGGTCGATCAAACGAGATTCTGAAACGCGATCCTGGGTTGATGTATCCGTCGGCCGCCAGTATTGCTGCTTATCCTGGCGGTCACGTTGAGGGTTATCCCGATACGTTCCGCGCATTGTTTGCCACCATTTACGCCGACATCGTCAACCGCGGCGCAACCGGATCGGTTTCCGCTCGGCCGCTGTATCCAACCTTCGCTGACGGGCACGATGCAGTCCTCGTCTGCGAAGCCGTCGCCCGAAGTGCTGCCACCGGAACCTGGGCCACCGTCGATCGATAGCGTGACCGGGGTGTTGTAGCCCGCCCGTGCGACGCCCCCGAGCCCGGCGCGAGTCCGGTCAGTTGACCCGTCAGCGACCGGTCTAGTGACCGGACTCCCTCCCGGTACCTACTCGATCCAGCCATCAACCAGCAGCCGCGGAATCGATCGAAATTCTTAAGCGGCGGATTGTACGAGGGTTGTGGTGCCGTCGGCGATCAGGAAGCCGCGGCCGGTGGGGAACTGGCCAATTACTCGGCGGGGGAGTGGGGTCATCCAAAGTTCGCCGTCGATTTCGAGTTGCGGGCGAAGTGCAAGTCCGATGCGACTGCGACGGATAGCGATAGTCCAGTGGGTGTAGCTGGTTCGCAGTACGTCGGCACGACCGGCAGCAATAACCCACACATTGTTGCGACGTTCAGAAAGAAGCGCGCTGAGAACATTGCCTGGGTCATCAACCATCTCCGCATCGTCGACGAGGAGCAAATGGCCGTTGGTGTTGGCCCGAATGGTTTCAACCGCTTGGGCTAAAGACTCGGCGAAAGTCACTCGGTCATTGAGTGCAGCTGGGCCGGTCCACGTCAGCTCATTAGTGCCCTGGGTGCGTCTTGGGGCGACGACGATGACCTGTACGTGTGCGTTGGTGGTGATCGCGGCTTTGGCGATGTTGGAAAGCGTGGTGGATTTGCCGCTGCGTGCCGGACCGGTAAGAAGTGCGCATTCACTGTCGGCCAGCGCGAAGCCGGTAGCTGCAAGGGTGTCATCGGCGAGTGCAAACGGGAGCCAAAGTTGGGCGTGGGTGGGGCGGGCGGTTTCGCCAAGATTGTGCATTCGTACTTCAACGGGCAACACTCGAATTGGTTTCGGGCCATGCTCGAAGGTGACTGGTAAACACGATTGCGCGATGGTGGTGAACGTCGCTGAATCGCACATGGCAACTTCCAGTTCGCGACCACTACTGGGTTCAAGCGCCCGGTTGCCAGTAAGGGAGCTGGCATCGGCGGGGCGGATACCAAAGTGTGCATAGTCAAACGGATCAGCCAGGCGGAAAGCCAAACGGGTAGCAATTGCTGAGCTCACGATCGAAGGGAGTGCCGTCGGGCGATCCGCGGTGATGACAAAGGTGATCCCGTGGGCCGGGCCGTCGACGATGGTGCGATGCAGGCTGTCGAGGTGGGCAATGCCCGTCATATCTTCGTGAGCGGCCCGAAGTGACGGGTAGTTGTCGATGAACACCACGAGCTGAGGACGAGATGTATCGGGACTAATCTCATGTGATTGGCGTTGTTCAAGCTCGGCGGCAAGAAAGCGAATCAGACGAACGCGGCGGACCTCGTCGGATCCGGCGATTACTGCACCGACATGCGGTAGAGCGTCGAGCGCGCTTAGGGTGTGTCCGGCATGGTCCAACGCATACATATGAAGTTTCTCTGGTGAGGTGGCTGACGCCAGTTGAGCAGCAACAGTTAGGAGCGCAGCTGAAACTCCAGTTCCCGACATGCCAATGAAGGCGACATTGCCTGCGGCCAAATCGATATGTGCACAGGCTAAGCGTTGCTCTTCGGGGAGGTCAGCTACGCCGATTGCCAAGGGCTTGATGTTGCGATGGCCCGTGTCGCTCGTGTCGAGGTTGGTGTGCCCTCCGAGGGCGATGGCTGAACCCAGGAATCCGTTTGCCACGGGATAGTTGACCTGATCGATAGTGAGGGGCGATGGCAACGGCTCAGGCCAGGGGCGGAGTTGTGGTGGGATGGCCAAGGAAGCAGCGGCGGCGTTGGCGTTGACTACAAGAATTTCCAGTTCAGTTTTTGCGGTCTTGTTGGGCTCCGGTGCTGAATCATCGGCTGAACCCTCGATGGAAGCTTTGCCGCCGGACCACACCATTGCGTCGTTCGACTTGCCAAAAGCACTGGGGAGCACTCTTACGGTAAGGGATTCGGATCGAGCCCCGCCAAGCGCGCTGGAGTTAGCGGTCTGGAACGCCACGACTTCTCCCGGTCCGGTCCGCAGAAGTGCCCGACCCGGTGTGCGACGGCCGATTGAGGCTGCAGACGAGACGCCAAGCACGTCGGTTGAGTCGGCGGCATCGTGGACACGTAGGGCGATGCGTAGGTTGGTGTTGGCGCGGATGTTGTCGTTCACGGCTCCGGTTGGTCGTTGTGTGGCCAGGATCAAATGGACCCCGAGGCTTCTGCCGCGCTGAGCAACATCGATAAGTGCAGTTACGAAGTCGGGCAGGTCTTTGGCTAGGGTGGCGAATTCGTCGATCACTACGACGAGCCGTGGCAGCGGTGTGCTTGTGGAGCGAGCAGCGTAGGCAATGAGATCCTCAGCACCGGCCGAAAGTAGGAGCCGTTCACGCCGCTTCAATTCGGCTTCCAAACACACCAGCGCGCGTTTCGCCGTTCCTGGATCAAGATCGGTGACCATGCCCACGGTGTGGGGGAGTAGAGCACACTCGGCAAAGGCACTAGCGCCTTTGTAATCGATCAGTACGAAGTTGCAGAGATCCGGTGGGTAGTTGGCGGCCAGTGAGGCAACGAGTGTTCGTAACAGCTCGCTCTTACCCGATCCGGTAGTACCCGCTATCAAGGCATGCGGCCCGTCGGTAACGAGATCGATGGCCGTCGGTTCATCTGCGCACATGCCAACAACAGCGATCAGGGAACGCTGGTCTCGATGTGCTGCGGTCCACGTCGATGCCAGGGTTTGATCATCGAGCACGGCATTGCGTGGCAACACTGCAGAAAGCGTGATCCTCGCTGGCAGCTCTCGATCTCCTTGATTGGAGGCGGTGTCATCCCACTGGGCCAAGCTGCGAGCGAGATCCTCAACAACATCGAGGCTGATTCCATCGACTACGACCGGCTGACGCTGCCCGTCGGTCATGGTCTCAAGGACAGAGTACCGAAGCGTTGATCCCGAAAGGTTGATTTCAAATTCCTCGGTGTGGGCATGACTCGAGAATCGTTGCGCTACCGCAGCCAAGGCCTGGTTTGTTGAGGGAAGTTGCAAGACCGCCGTGCTGCAATCGGGCAGCTGTTCAACTCGATCGGCCAACGTGATCACACTTACCCCTGGGATGTGTCGTGAGAGCAAACTGCGGAGGGCTGAATTCTTCGAGCTGGTAGCCGTTGGATCGTCGATCACAATCAACATGCAGCGAGGGGCCACCGTCCTTCGCGTTTGTCCGGTCGACTTCAGGGAACTTGTCGTATCTTGAAGTTCGTTGGCCTTCGCTGCTGACTCCGCCACGCGAACCAAGGTTTCTGCCAAGGTTTCATCACCAACGAGTGTGCCGTGGTCGGTCTCTGATGTTTGGGTATGGGGAAGCCAACGCATCCAGTCCCATTCGACGTGGAGCGAAGCGTCCGCAGCGCTATCGGCGGGTGCTTTCGTGACGATGGCGATGATGAGGTCGGCGGGACCGTGCAGCGTGGCCATCTGGGCAACCAGCGAACGGACGGCCAACAGGCGGTCCGTACGTGTGCCTACGATACCCACCACAGCCCCGGGTCGCAGATCAAGACAAACCGGAGCATCAACGATAACGGTTTCGTTCGTCAACACTTCGTCAACCGCTGGGAGGCGTGCTCCGGTTTCTCGTAACGGAAACTGAACCCGACGGTCCCCCAGTCCGATCCTCACATGAAACGCATCGCCGTGATGGGGTCGTCGCTCCCAAAGCCTTTGGTCGCCGTGGTTAGCGAACAAGGCAAGATGGGCCAGGTCGTAGTTCGATGTATGGAGTTGTGCCGCGGCTTCGGCAGTCCGTAGACGAATGGCGAGCGAGAAGTTTTCAAGTTGCCGGGTCATATCGAGCTGCCCAGTTTTTCGTTCGCGTTTTACTCGACGTTTGTCTTCAGCGAAGTTGGCGAGGAACATCACCGGGCTCATGAGTGCGAACATAGCCATACGTGGACTTACCAAAATGGCCATAACGAGCCCCATGGCTACCGGCGCAATCATGGCGGCCACGCTGAACCGCACGCCTGCCCGTACTTCTGGGCCGGCGGCCGGAACCTGAATCGCTTCTTGATTGGATGCTGGTGCTGAGCGAGGCGGCCGATTAAACGGTCGTGTCCCTGATGTGGTGATTGGACCTGGAACTGTTGCAGCGAGTTTGGTGGCCGCTTGCGTGAATTCCACCTTGGTGGTACCCAAGGTCAAAGTGGTTCCGGCGTCGATTCGGGTTGCCGTTGCGAGATTGTGGTGTCGCAGCTGAGTGCCGTTCGCCGAAGAGTTGTCCTGCGCATGCACGGTTCCGTCGCGTTCAGCGGTGATGGCAGCGTGTTGGGAGGAGACCGTGGTGTCGAGAATGCGCAGAGGTACGCGGGTTGACCGACCAATCATCTGCGTCCCCGACGCTATGGAGAATCGCCGTCCGGCATCGGGGCCGGCAACGACCCAAAGTTCAGGGCTTTGACGGGTTAGCGATCGTCGGGTCACCGTTGGTGGTCGGTACCGGATGACCGCACCGCTGGCGGCCGTGCCCGCGGGGGGTGAGATGTGTGGAGTGTTTGACGTGTGTGGAGTGTGTGGGGTGTTTGGAGTCTGCGGTGGTCGTGTGTCGTACTCGACAACGGCAGCCCTCGAGAGTTCTCGTAGGGTTACGGTTCGAGCATCGATGGGATGTCCGTCGACGCGAACAGCGATGGGAGTTTGCGTTGCTACCGAAGGTGTAGATGAGTTGTTGCTGTTGCTTGCTTGAGTGACTCCGGGGATTTGCGCCAGCACCCGGTCGAGGGTTTCGTGTGAGGGACCCTCGACCTCTATGGTCGAAGTGTGGTTGGGGGTTACCACGGTGATGACCACGGTGCTTTGCATGGCGCTGATCCTTATTCGGAAGTTGGTGCGTTTGTGATGTGTGTACTTGGTATGTGATTGATGTGTATGTCGCAGCCCGGATCAGCCGGTGGCGAGGGCGATGGCCTCACGACGGTTACGGACA